>NZ_DAIK01000147.1:0-917 GCF_002496085.1 Methanosaeta sp. UBA458
TGGTGGACAGGGTCATATCCCTGGTCAAGAACGCTGAATTCAAGAGGGTTCAGGCCGCTCTCGGACTTAAGGTGATCGATAAAAGCTTTGGAGAGGGCTGGAGGATGCCTGTAGCCTGCCGGATCGGCCAGGAAAAAAGTGATTTTAAATAGATCCAGGCTAAAGATGGTATACGCTATGATAAGTTGGATCGACAGGAGACGTACTCACCGCTGGCAATTCGCTGTCCTGGCCAGCATTTTCCTGCTCGGCATATCCACATTATTTCTTCTCCTCTCCCTCTCTCTTGGAATGGAGGAGGCATCCACCCAGGATAGCCTCATTCTCAATGTCTATCTGGACCCAGCGGGAAAGGCCCTGGTTACCGGCTATGCGGATAATATCTCCGGCCTGGATTTTCTCGCTACCTCGGAGTACCAGTATGAGAACGATACTCATCGGCTTTATGCCCTCACCGACGGCCTGACCGCAAAGACAAGCCAGGTCTGGACTCTAAACTTGGATGCAAAAGGATTATTCGAGGACTACAGGATCACCTTTTATCTGCCCGGTGATATGCGCCTGGGCCAGATCAATGCCTCTTTAGGCCTCCAGTATCATCTCTCCGCCTTCAATGATTCCCTTGTGGCGGATGTGCAGGGTTATGAGGTGCAGGATCCCTCGATATCCATTCAGTATCAGCAAACCTTGGCTGCGGGATCAGCACCCTTCTCTCTTCCTGCCATCCCCCCAGGCCTTCCTCCCGGCTATCCCGGCTCTGATATCAGTCTCATCTTGCTCCTTGCTGGGGCATTCATTCTGGCCATAGGATCCGTTCTGGGGGTGATCATCAGGAGGCGCAGGATCCAATCGCTCCCTAGCCCCTCTCCTCTGGGAAATGGCTCGCAGGCGAATGCAGACCCAACCATGTCCCCCGC
>NZ_DAIK01000147.1:1013-1380 GCF_002496085.1 Methanosaeta sp. UBA458
CGCCTCCCATCTCTGGCCCGTCCACCTCTCTTTCCAGCGCCTTCGCGAATGGTGGCAGCACCATATCCAGTCCACCTTCTGGCGATGAGAGCGCTACCTATGAGCATGCTGCTGATATTGAGGAGTCTCGCCGGTCCGGCACGCAGCCTGATGTTGACCTAGACCAGCCCTCCGAAACGGCGGCGAACGAGCCGGGATCGGGATGGGAGGGCAAGCAGAGAATCCAGCTGAGCCGGGAGATGGAGGCGGTCATTCAGACCCTTACCCATAGAGAGCAGGCGGTCATATCAACCCTGGTCGAGCATGGGGGCAGAATGACCCAGGCTGAGATCAGGTATGAGACAAAAACCCCTAAATCGTCTCTAAC
>NZ_DAIK01000147.1:1441-17797 GCF_002496085.1 Methanosaeta sp. UBA458
TCCCAAAGGGAACGTTCCTAATTCTTTATCACTTCTGTCTAAGGTCCACAGGCATAATTTTGTCTCCTTTTCCGATGGTTCGTTCTGCTCTTATTATTTCTATCGTTCGGCATGAGATGATGTTTGGCGGAAGAAGAATATGACTTTCTTCCCAATAACGGAGATCCAGGGAGAACTGAATCAAACAGCATTCCTGGAGATCGCTGAGAGTGGAAATTCAGTGCAATAAGAATTAAAGAGGTAGTGTGGTAGATGAAGTTGAACGAACTTAATTGGAGGATGGCTCTGATTGCCCTGGCGGCATCCTGTCTGCTCATATCTGGGGCATTGTCCATGCCCATGGATCGAGGAATGGGAATGCATGCACGTGGGATGATGATCTCCGCTCCACTCAATGTCACCTCAGAGGAGCTGGGAAACATGACCCTGGGGGAGATAAAGGAGCTGGAAAAGAGCGCTCTTAACAGCTCTTTAGAAGAGGAAATGCCCTTTTGCGGAAGGATGAATGCCATGGGCGGGGAGTGGATGGACTTCCGGGGTGCTTCGCCTGCCGGATTTTGCGGGTTTGGCATCTTGGGATGCGGCTTTACCCCTGTATCGCTTATGGATGACATCACTAGTGAGGAGCTGGGAGAGATGAGCCTCAATCAGATCCTGGATCTGTATGATCAGAAGACCGATGAGCTTGAGAGCATGACCCTCAATGAGATCCGGGATCAGTGGAAGACAAAGGTGGAGGCTCAGAACAATATGACCATAAATGAGCTGGTAGATGAGGCCAAAGATATGCAGGCCAAAGAAGGAATCATCAACTGGGTCTCGATCCAGTACCGCCGTCTTGTGGCCTGAGCTCACTTGACATTCGCCCCGAAATGGTGCACGGCAGAGTCGCAATCTGCCGTTCACCCTTTTTTCTCCCCCTTGGAGATGTTTTAAATTGATTGAGTTGCAGTAGCTATTTGGCAGGCGAATCTCGATGAATGAAGTTGGCAGAGGAATTCTCTATCTGGGACTGGCGGTGCTGCTGGCAGGCCTGATATCTGTTGGCCTTGCGAATGCGGTTCAGGCCGATCAGATGGAAGGATTTGACGGCGGCAATGATCAGATGAGCCCGGAGAGAAGAGGCGGCGAGGAGCTTTATCGGAATCCGGATATCCCTATGGGTCTCCCGGTTGATCTGCTGTTTAGCGGCCACGGGTTTGCCATTAGGGGAAATGAGTCCCATCCCATCCGATTGAAGGTGGAGGTTCTGCTGCCCGTGCAGCCTGAGCAGATCCGCGAGCTAGTGGCCTCCAACAAGAGCCTGAAGGAGATCAAAGACGACATCCGGGAGAATGTGGGAGACGAGGTCCACCGGGGGAGCCTGATATTCGACCGGAGACTGTATGCGGCCATCAATTTCAGTTCCCTTCCCGGCTCGAACAACTCCACCCTCCTTGAGGCCGACCTGGCCGACCTGAACTCCCTCTCCGCAGGCAATGATTCCGCCATTCTGGGCAGGATCAATCTCACCATATCATCCTGCATCGAGGGCACAACTGGCCGGGGTGATCTGGAGATCGACCGCCCTCCGCATGAGGGCAGATACTTCGTCCTGCTTGACATGGAGCCTCCAAAAGAAGAGAACTGGCGCTCAAGATCGCAGGCAGAGGGGCCGGAACCGGGGAAAGAGGACCGATGATCAGGCCCAGGAGACAAGAACCTCGTCCGTCCTGTACCCGGGCCGAACATGGGATTGGTCCAGAGGGGTAGAGATGCCGCTCTTGAGCATCAAGAGGCCGGTGTAGGCGATCATGCTGCCGTTATCCCCCATGAACGAGCGGGGCGGTAAGAAGAACTCCGCTCCCCTCTCGTGGCACATGATTCTCATCATCTCCCCCAGGCGGGCGTTCGCTCCCACTCCTCCCACCAGCATGGCCTCCCTCTTCTCGGCATGGGCCATGGCCCTCTCCGTCACCTCCACCAGCATGGCGAAGGCAGTCTCCTGCAGGCTATAGCAGACGTCTTCCAGATCATGCTTTCCTGCTGCCTCGGTTGCGGCGGTGGACAGGCCGGAGAAGGAGAGGTCCATGCCCTTCACAGTATAGGGGAGGGGAATGTAATTTTTCGCTTTCCGAGCCAGCTCCTCCACCTTCGGGCCGCCGGGATGGGCAAGGCCCACAGAGCGGGCGAACTTGTCGATGGCATTTCCCACGCTGATATCCAGGGTTTCGCCGAATATCCTGTATCTTCCCTGGCGCAGGGCCAGGACCTGGGAGTTGGCGCCGCTCACGTAGATCACCGCGGGATCGCGGGCACCCGACTGCCATTTGCCTACCTCGATATGGGCGACGCAGTGGTTAACCCCCACCAGAGGAATATCAAAACGCAATGAGAGGGCCCGGGCGGCAGTGGCTACTGTGCGCAGGCAAGGCCCCAGGCCCGGTCCCTGGGAGAAGGCCACCCCCTCCAGCTTCAGTCCCCTCTGCCGAGCCTGGGCGAGGACATCTCCCACCACTGCCCTCATGTGCTCGGCATGGTGCTGTGAGGCCTCCCTGGGATGGATTCCTCCCCTGGCCGGGGTGTAAGTAGCGCTCTTCTCATAAATCGCCCCCGACTCATCCACCAGTGCGGCGCTGAGGTTCCAGGCAGTTCCTTCCAGGCCAAATATGATCATTCTCGATCTTGCTCCTCGATCCATTCAGATATATCTCAGGCCGATGTCCTTTCGGTAGCGCATTCCGTTGAACCGGACCCGTTTGATGTTCTCATATGCTTTTGCCCTGGCCTCGGCCAGGCTCTTGCCCCGGGCTACCAGGGTGAAGACCCGGCCGCCGGTGGTGTACAG
This sequence comes from Methanosaeta sp. UBA458, assembly GCF_002496085.1. NCBI lineage: Archaea > Methanobacteriati > Methanobacteriota > Methanomicrobia > Methanotrichales > Methanotrichaceae > Methanothrix > Methanosaeta sp. UBA458. Next base: position 4,269 of record NZ_DAIK01000147.1, read on the forward strand.
CCTCCTGTTGCCCGCCGAGTCGGTGCCCCAGGCGGTTCCATTGTGATAGACTATGACCTCCGGGTCCACCCTCTCCAGGCCATTGATGGGCATATTGGTGTAGTGCTCGCCCGGATAACCGGGCCTCTCCGGGCCGGTTGATGAGAGGGGCTTGATCGCCCGGCCGGATATGGCGCATATGCCCAGGCAGAAGTCGTCTGACCATTGCAAAGGAAGCTCATCCAGCCTTCCATCCACCACTGCCATGGAAAGCTGGTAGAAGTCCGTCTGGAGCCTGGGAAGTATCACCTCTGCCTCTGGGTCTCCCAGCCTGACATTGATCTCGAGGACTGCTGGCTCCCGATCCTCAGAGATCATCAGGCCGAAGTAGATCACTCCCCTGTACTCCTGGCCGGAGCTCTCTTTGAAGCCGCGCACCGTGGGGAGAGCGATCTTTTTCATTATCCTCTCCGTCAGCTCCTCGTCCAGCCAGGGGTGAGGGGAGAAGCCTCCCATGCCACCGGTGTTTGGGTTGTTGTCCTGGTTGGGATTACCTGCCAGCTTGTTGAAGAGGCGGATGGCCACACTCTCATCCGAAGAGAAGGCCTGCTTGTAGTCCAGTGCTGATTGCATCGCCTGGACGGTGTGGCCGTCGCTCAGGGCGAAGAACATCAGCTCTCTGCCCTCCAGCCGATCTTCGATCTCTATCCGATCTCCTGCCTCGCCAAAGAGCCTGGGGCTCACCATGATGCGCTCGATGGCGGAGGCGGCCTCCTCCGGGGTAGCGCAGACGATGGATCCCTTTCCCGCCGCCAGGCCGTCCGCCTTGACCACCAATCCTCTTCCCGGCTCCTCGGAGCAGCGCTGCTGAACGTACTCTTTTGCCTCCCGGGGATCGCTGAAGTTCTGGCAGGGTGGGACCGGGACACTGAGCTTTTTAAGGAGATCCTTGGTCTGGCATTTGCTGTTCTCGAGCACTGCTGCCTCTCTCTTCGGCCCCAGTATCCTCTGGCCGTCCTCCTGAAATATATCGACGATTCCCTCGGATAGATAGCCTTCTGGACCTACGAAGGTGAGATCGATTTTCTCTTTTTTCACAAAAGCGAGCAGCTCGCTGATGCTCCTGGGCACTTTACCCTCGATCGCCGCCAGGCGGCACTTATCCATCATCTCGCTGCCCGCATTGCCTGGGGCCACATAGACCCTCTCCACCGACCCACTCCGGGCAAAGGCATGGGCTATGGCATTTCCTCTGCCTCCCGCATCCACTACCAGAACTCTATTGCCGGACATCAGATTCATTTTAGGATTTTAACCCTAAATAAGCATATTTGCCTCTGGGAATTATGGTGGCGGAGCGATGCTAAATGGCCTCGTTTCCCATCAGTTAGCTATTTAAAACACCAGGTTGAGGCAGAGGCAGTAGTCCTGTATCTTCATTGATGCCCAGGCACGGCTCTGGCCCCATCACCACAAGATTCTGCAGGTTGCAGGATGACTTGCGCCTCGCGCAGGAGATGATAACCGAATGTATTCCCAAGAGCAGATGCTTAAGATCATTCAGGAGAAGAACGTTGAGTTCCTCCGGTTGCAGTTCACAGACATATCGGGAATAGTGAAGAATGTCGCCATTCCCGCCACCCAGATGGGAAAGGCTTTGAAGAGCGGCATCTCCTTTGATGGGTCATCCATCGAGGGCTTCGCCAGAATTCAGGAGTCGGATATGGTTCTCCGGCCCGATCTCTCCACGTTCAGCCTCTTGCCCTGGAGCACCAAGGACGATGTCAATGAGGCTCGATTGATCTGCGATGTCCATCTTCCCAATGGACTGCCTTTCGAGGGTGCTCCTCGCCGGGTGCTGTACCGTCAGCTGGAGCGGGCGAAGGAGATGGGATTCAAGATGAACGTCGGCCCGGAGCTGGAGTTTTTCCTATTTGAAAAGGGAAATGGCGGCTCTGCTACCACTCCACACGACTTTGGGGGCTACTTCGACCTCGGCCCGGTGGACCTGGCAGAGGATGTGCGCCGGGAGATAACCAGGGCTCTGATCAAGATGGGCTTCACCATCGAGGCCTCTCATCACGAGGTTGCCCGGGGCCAGCATGAGATAGACTTCGTCTATGACGATGCGATCAAGAATGCCGATAAGGTGGTCACATTCAAGTACGTCACCAAGACCATTGCCATGCGCCAGGGCTTGAGGGCGACATTCATGCCCAAGCCGGTTTACGGCGCAGCAGGCAGCGGAATGCATGTCAACATCTCCCTATTCCGGGGCCTGGAGAATGCTTTTTATGATCCCGAGACTCCATTGAACATCAGCGATCTGGCCAGGTTCTTCGTGGGCGGCCTGATAGAGCATGCCAGCGCTATTACCGCCATCGCCAATCCCCTGATCAACTCCTATAAGCGGCTGGTATCCGGGTTCGAGGCTCCCGTCTATATAACCTGGTCCGGGCCGAACCGCTCCTCGCTTATTCGCATCCCCTCAGGCCGGGGCCTATCCACCCGCCTGGAGTTCCGATCCCCTGATACCAGCTGCAATCCCTATCTGACATTCGCCGTCATCCTGGCAGCAGGCCTTGACGGAATAAAAAGAGGCATTGATCCCGGCGATCCCGTGGATTTGAATGTGTACCATCTCACAGCAGCAGAACGAAAATCCCTGGGAATCCAGACACTGCCCTCCAACCTGAAGGAGGCTCTTGACCACCTGGAGGGGGATAAAGTGATACGCGAGGCCCTGGGCGAGCATGTCTATGAGAACGTCATGCGATTGGGCATGCTGGAATGGGAGGAGTATAACAAATTCGTCCATCCCTGGGAGATCGACAGATACATCAATACCTATTGAGTGAATTTTGGGCATTGATTTTTTGCCCGCTCATTTTTCTGGCGTTTTATATGGCCCTGCCAGAAGCTTTTAGCAGATTTTTCTTGAAAAAAGCATTATGCAGATCTGGCACAGAGCCCCTCATGTCGCTGCTTCACCCGAAACGTATATATTTAGCATCATCATTATGGGGTCCGGGCCGGTAGCTTAGTCAGGCAGAGCGAAAGGCTCTTAACCTTTAGGTCGGGGGTTCAAATCCCTCTCGGCCCGCTTTAAAACCGGGGCTGTGGCCTAGCCAGGTAGGGCGATGGGCTCCAGCGGTATATTTGATGATGAGCAACGGGTCTGCTGAGATCTCTCGACGGGGAGGTCGTTGATGATCCGTTGGAGCACTGAAATGGGTTGTTACGGCGGTGAAATCGCTGTAAGAACTTCAGTATCGGAGATACCCGTCGATCGTGAGTTCGAATCTCACCAGCCCCACATTTTTTCCCTGGTCCTTTCCACAGCGTTTAAATATCTATGATATGAACTGACTGGGAGGTGCCGAGATGTACAGTGATATTCTCACCATTTGCTGGTCCATAAAAGAGGTCAATAGAAACCTCAGCGACAGGCAAGCCACATCGGATTACTCCATAAGGTATCTTAAAAAAGGATGCTCTGACCTGGCACTCATGATGCGAGAGTTGGGACGGGCTCTTCCGGATGATAAGATCGAGGTGATCGACAGGAACGGCCAGAAGAAGTCATTCTCCATCAACGAAGTGTCGGATATGCTTTATGATACGAAGAAGATCCTGGAGTTCAACCTTATTGACAACATCAGCCGTTGGGCCGAGGCGCGCAAGCTCGCATGAACTGGATCTAGAAAGCGGAAGTTCCTCGATCAGATAATCGCACGCCTCAGGACTCATAGGGCTCATCACCACTCAGAACAGCTCGATCATCATCGGCGTTGCGTTCCAATTTTTATCTTTTACACATTTCTATAATCAATTTTTCCCTTGGGCAAGGTTGATCAGTTGCTCTATCCCTGCTAGGTTTATGCTTCGACTGGGTATGCATGTCTCCATTGCCGGCGGCCTGGAAAAGGCGGCAGACAGAGCGCGGGAGAAGGGCTGCGATGCCTTTCAGATCTTCACCACCAATCCTCGTAGCTGGAGGTCCAAGCCCATTGCTCAACAATCCATAGATCTCTTCTCCTCCCGGCTCAAAGAGTATGATCTGCATCCAGTCGTATCTCATATGCCCTACCTTCCTAACCTCGCCTCCCCTCGAGATGAGGTCTACTCGAGGTCGGTGCAGGCTCTGACCGATGAGCTGGTGCGCTGCCGACTTCTGGGCATACCATATCTGGTGACCCACCTGGGAAGCAATCTGGGCGCAGAAAAGAAAGATGGCAGGGAGAGGATAGCTGAGGCCTTGAAGAAGGCCATCGCTGATTCCGGGGGCGATGTGATGGTGCTCCTGGAGAACGGCGCCGGGACAAAAAATAGCATGGGAAGCACCTTTAAGGATATTGCCTCCATCATCGAGTCCCTTCCCGGCCAGTCCCGCAGCCTTGGGGTGTGCCTGGACACTTGCCACCTTTTTGCTGCTGGATACGATCTTCGCACCCCCCGCGCCCTGGAGAGGACTTTGGAGGAGTTCGATTGCTGCATAAGCTCAAATCGGCTCAAGCTGGTACATCTGAACGACTGCCAGGGCACCCTTGGTTCGCACCTGGACCGACATGAGCACATAGGCCTGGGACAGATCGGCCTGGAAGGCTTCCGGTCAATCGTCTGCCACCCCTCTCTGCGAGAGCTGCCGATGATAATGGAAACGCCGGTGGACTCGCGACGGGACGATAAAGCAAACCTTCTAGTGGTCAGAGCTCTTGCGTCACTGATCGAATAGCTTCTCTACAACGAGCATCAGGGCACCATTGGATATGGGCTTGACCAGATAGCTGCTCGCCCCCAGGTCATAGCATTTCTGTATATCCTGATCCTCGTTCGAGCCGGTGAGAATGACTACAGGTATATCTTTGAGCCTCTGCTCCTTCTTGATAAGGGTGAGAAGGTCGATGCCGCTGATGTCGGGCAGGTTTATGTCCAGCAGGATGAGCTCGGGCAGATCGCTTCCGTTCATGCTCTGCAGGGCTTCTAGTGCCTCCTTGCCATTGGTGGCGACGATAAGGTTTCCATTTAGCTCATTGTGCTTCAAGACCCGCCTGGTAAATGCGATGTCCTCGGCATTATCCTCTACCAGTATGATCTTAATTTCGCGATCCATTAACTCACCCATGCCGACCCATGATCATGCACCCTATATTCGATTTAAACCTCGGGTCCATAATTGAAACTACTTGCAAAAATAGTTATCCCACTGAAGGGAAGAGCCAGAGCTGCCAGGCAGGTTATTGGCAAGTCCACAGTGAAAAATCTGACGAACCACTATCGATCACCAGCGCGGGAAAATCACCTGCCTACTTATGGTCCCTCATCTCTATGAACCTGGAGATCCTTCCGCGGGAGAGAAGAGCCACTCTGCTCAGGGGCACATCCGCCTCGGGATGGTAGCCCAAGAGCCCGGCCAAGGAATCCGCCAGGGCCAGGATCTCTGAGTGCTGGGGCATGGCCGTCCTCTCCAGCCGGGTCCGGGAGCGGCCAAGGTGCATATAGGCCTTCAGCTCGACGAAATCCGGCTCAGCATCTCCGATCAGCCGGGCATAATCATCGAGCCCTTCCATGTTTTGGCCTCGAACCAGGGTCATGCGGATAACGCTGCGGCATCGGTGCTCCTTCAAGAGCTCGAGGGACTCCAGGATCCTCGGCCAGAGGTCCTTTGAGGGATTGCATATCTGGCGATACCTCTCTTCATCTGGGGCATTGAGGCTGAGGTAGAGCTGGGTTGGTCTCAGCTCCGCCAAAACCTCGGGACGGGTGGCATTGCTGACCAGAAATGATGTCATGCCCCGCCTTGAGACCAGATCGATGAACTCTTTCAGGTAGGGGTAGAGGGTGGGCTCTCCCATCAAGGATATGGCCATATGCTTAGGCTCGCGAGCCTCCTCCAGGCGCACTGGATCGGTGGTTGAAGATCCCCCGTAGCCGGATATAAACCTCTGCTGGCCCCGCAGTATCCCTTCCAGAAGCTCAGCAGGCTCCATGGGTTCCTTTCCCGGTATTGGATCATCTATCGGCCTCCAGCAGTGCAGGCAGAGGTGATTGCACTCAAGCGTTGGCGTCATCTGCACACAGCGGTGACTGGCTATGCCGTAAAAGTGGTTTTTATAGCACTGATCGCCACCCCGCATGGAGCGATTCAACCAGAGGCAGGGCTTGACCGCGCCAGAACCCACAAGGTGATAGCCCTGGCGGGCAAGGGCCTTCTCTGCCATTGTGTCTTGCATGATATTCCTCCAATACAAAGTCATAAATCCCTGACGGCTCAACTATTGCGCAGTGGTCGAAATATCCCGATGGGCTTTGGTCCTTTTGATGCTGTTCATTTGCTCTGCAACCGCCGCAGAGCCAGATGAAGATCACCATATAAAGCTAACAAAGGAGGTCGTAGCATCAGGGGATATCATCTCTCAATTGATATCTGGAGAGCCTGTGAGGTATGATAATGTCACTATATCCGGCTCACTAGAGCTGGCAGAGCTGCAGGGATCATTGTCGCAGCCCGTGAGGATTACCAACAGCATCTTCTTGGGGCCGGTAAGGTTTGCTGCGGCGAGCTTTGATGAGCCAATTGACCTGCAGGGGTGCATCTTTCGGGATAACGTGGACTTCTTTGGTTGCCGATTTGCAGGGGGGGCCGGATTTGCAGGGGTCACCTTCGAGGGTCAGGCAGATCTTCGCAACACCTATTTCGGCGGGCAGGCCTCATTTCTGAGCGCTCAATTCTCTGAAGACGCCAGCTTTAGGAACAGCCAGTTTGCTGGAGATGGCATCTTCCTCAACAGCAGCTTTGCCCGGGATGTGGACTTCGATTTCGCTCAGTTCCAGCGGCTGGCCTCTTTTGCAGATGCCAGGTTTGTCAATGTGAGCTTTCTGGAGACCCAATTCGGCGGCCACACATCATTTTTGAATGCTGAGTTTCATGGCAATGCGGCCTTCGCCGCCACCAGATTTGTCGGCAGTGTGGTCTTCCGCGAGGCCGGATTCCTCTTGGGGAGCACCTTTGGCCTCTCCAGCTTCGGGGGGCTGGCAGATTTTACCAATGTCTATTTCAACAAAACAGCCTACTTCGGGGGGGTCAAGTTCACCGACCTGGCTTATTTCGTCAATGCCCGGTTTGATGATGACCTGAACATGGAGGATTCCAGGCTCTATAACATGCGTCTGGACAACGTGAGCCTTCAGGAAGACTCGAAGATCAACCTCAACAACTCAGATTTCACCAAGCTGGAGGTTCGCTGGGCGGTGATAAAGGATCGGCTGGTTTACAATGGCGCCGCTTATCTGGCCCTGGTCAAGAACTATAAGAGCCTGGAGTGGTTTGACGATGCCGACGACTGCTACTATCAGTACCGCAGAATAGGGCAGGACCAGGCACCCTGGGGCTGGGGAAAGATCTCGGATCTGATCTCCTGGCTCTCCTGCGGCTATGGGGTCCGGGTGAGCTATACCGCCTTTTGGTGCCTCTTTACCATTCTGTTCTTCGGGGTGATCTTCTGGGCAGGAAAGGGGATGAACAAGTTCGAGATCGAGGGGATGGAGCTTCCTGGAGACCATCGCCTGAGGCCCACAGCGAGGGTATCTTTCACCGATGCCCTTTACTTTTCCATCGCCATGTTCACCACCTCCCAGGCACCGGTCAACACTTATCCCGTGGGCTTCTACCGCCACCTGGCCATGGCAGAGGGAATCCTTGGATGGTTCTTCCTCGGTCTGTTCGTAGTAGTATTGAGCGGCGTTCTCATCCGCTAAAATGGAATTGTTGAGCAAAATCCGAGCCGCCGATCCGGAAAGGTTGATATATCTGTTGGTTAAACCAGGAGAGTCCAAAAGAAGGGCGCGTGGCCTAGTCAGGATAAGGCGGCAGCCTCCTAAGCTGTAGATCGGGGGTTCGAATCCCTCTGCGCCCGCTTGCTTTTTATTTATCTGGTTGGACTCAGGGAACGATCTTGGATATGGCCAGCTCCAGAATATCCTCCGCACCCGACTTTTTCAGCAGGGGAATGAGCAGGTTGACCTGGGATCGGTCCACCACCGTCTCTATGGCATAGTAATCGGTGCTGTACAGCTTGGAGAGGGTGGGCCTTTTCATGCTGGGAAGCATGGATATGACGGCATCCAAGGCGGCTTCTGGCACGTTCATCTTCAAGAGGGTCTTTCCTCGCGCCCTCATAACAGCCAGGAGGAGTGTCTGGACTGCGGAGATGTCATCGTGTTTCTCCTTATCGGCAAAGCTCTTCTTATTGGCTACCAGCTCTGAAGTCGACTCCAGCATGACATCGATGATCTTCAGGCCGTTCTTCTTAAGGGTAGAGCCGGTCTCGGTGAGGTCCACCACAACGTCGGTCAGCTCGGGAACCTTGGCCTCGGTGGCGCCAAAGGAGAACTGGATATCCACTGGAATTCCGAGGTTTGAGAAGTAGGCCCTGGTCAGATTGGGATATTCTGTGGCCACCCTGCTGCCCGGCTTTATCATTCGGGCTGAGCTTATCTGGAGGCTCTCCGGCACGGCCACCACCAGCTTCACCGCCCCTGGCCCCTGCTTGCCATAGTTCAGATCGGCTACCCTGGTCACAATGGCTCCGGACTCCATGATCCAATCTGTGCCCGAGATCCCCAGGTCGAAGTAGCCCTTGGCCACATATCCTGGTATCTCCTGCGGGCGGAGGATCTTCACCTTGCCTATGCGCGGATCATCTACGCGGGCGTTGTACTCCCGCTCAGTTCTCTTAACCTCCAGCCCCGCCTGCTCGAAGAGCTGCAGGGTCTGGTTTTGCAGGCTGCCCTTGGGAATAGCGATGTCAATCATTTCTTGGTCTCCTCTCCAGCAACATATTTCATCTTTCGCCCGATCTGATAGCCCCTTTCAATTTATAACCAATTCCATTGGCTTGTCAATTGTTAAAAACAGTCCCTCCCGGCTCACAATATTTATAAATAACTACTGTGATACCATTTTTGTGAATGGGGGAAGGGGAGATTATGTCAGCAGTGATCATCTCGGATACGCACTTTGGCCTTGATTCATCCACACTCAGCGATCCTTCTAAGGTCGATCGGTTGATGAAGGAGATATCGGTTTATGGGGGAGGATGCGACCAGGTCATCTTATTGGGAGATATATTCGATTTCTGGAGGGTGCGGCCTGAGAATGCCCTGCGAGAGTCGGTTCCCCTTTTAAAGAGGTTGGGCGAGGAGGATCTTAAGATCCACTATGTGGTGGGAAATCACGATCATCATTTGGTGGTGCAAAAGCAGGAATCGGACTTCATGGAGAGGACTGCGCGTGGCGACCTTTTTCCCGTATACTCGCCCTCTTTGCGCTGGCGCCAGACCATAAACGGCCTGAACATCGATATGCTCTACCCCACCTACCGCATCCGCTGCTGCCACCGGACGGTGCTTTTCACTCACGGCCACCACCTTGCCGGCATTCATATCTTCACCATGCAGATGGTGGAGAGGATTCGCCGGCTTTACGGAGAGGAGCTCCTCCCCGCGGACCTGGAGATGATGATGGCCTATGCTTATGAGAGCATCTACCGCTCCTCATACATCGGCGAGATGGTCTCCTTTGAGGAGAGGGTCTGGAAGGCATCCAGCCTTTTGCAGAGGATCACCACCGGGGTCTTTCATGATCGCCATATCGCCTCGGTGGAGGCGCAGTATGAGGCCATAGAGAGATTTATTCGCGACAGGAATCTGGGTGAGATCGACTGCTTCATATATGGGGATACCCACCGGGCAGGGATCTTCCAGAGGATGGGGGGTCCATTGGCGGTGAATGCTGGAAGCTTCACCCGGGTTCCAGGAAAAGGCTCTCGCATCAAGACTCCAGACACTTACATCATTCTCGATGAAGATGGCCTGGCTTTAAGGCAGCTGGGAAAGGCCGAGCCCCTATTTCTATGCGAGCTTTTATGAATTTCTGGATCATATCCACTCATATCGTGATTGGAGAAGATTATTATAATCGTGGCCTGCCTTTCATAATCGATGAATCTAATGGATGCCCTGAAAAGCAGAAGGTCGATCCGAAGGTATCAGTCCCGTCCCATCCCCAAAGATCTGGCCGAATCCCTGATCGATGCCGCCCAGACTGCACCTTCTGCGGGCAACCTCTCCGCCAGAAGATATGTCCTGGTGAGCAATGAGGATATGAGGCGGCTTCTGGCCGCTGCCGCCTACGGCCAGCAGCATATCGAAGAGGCTCCTCTTCTCATCGCGGTCTGCGCTGATGTGAAGGCATCCAGCGTTCGCTATGGCAGCCGGGGCGGCCTATATGCCATCCAGGATGCAGATGCAGCAACGATGTGCCTTCTCCTGGCCGCTCATGATGCCGGCCTGGGGGCCTGCTGGAATGGGGCATTTGACGACGACATGGTCCGCGAAGCCCTCCATTTGGAGGATGATGTCCTGCCTGTGGCCATAGTCTCCCTGGGCTGGCCCGAGGAGAGCCCGGCCCGGCCGGAGCGCACGAGGCGTGTTGGGGAGGTCAGTTGGATAGACTAGCTGCCGGGCTGCGCAGCATTGCAGAGGCGATCCTCATGGGAGAGATAGGGGATGAGGCAGCTCTTGAGGCGGCCAAGAAGAGGCTCTCAGCTCAACTGGGCCTGGCCTCCTTGCCCAGCAATGCCGATATCCTGGGCCAGGCAAGGGCTGGGGAACGAGAGTCTTTGAAGATGCTGATCAGAAAGCCGACTCGAACCCTCTCCGGGGTGGCGGTCATCGCTGCTATGACCTCTCCTGCCCGCTGCCCTCATGGGACCTGCGTCCCCTGCCCGGGGGGAATCTTAAACCTCTCGCCCCAAAGCTACACTGGCAAGGAGCCGGCGGCACTTCGAGCCGAGCAGCACGGTTTTGATCCTTATGAGCAGGTAACGGCAAGGCTAGCCCAGCTGGATGAGATCGGCCACCCTCTGGACAAGTCGGAGCTGATCATCATGGGGGGGACGATCACCTCCCGTCCCCTGGGATATCAGAACTGGTTTGTCAAGCGCTGTCTTCAGGCCATGAACGACTTCCCCGACGTACGGGAGAGCTCTGGCTGGCAGCCCTTCGAGTCGGTGGCCAGGGCGAATGAGTCAGCTCTGGTCAGAAACATCGGTACCACCTTTGAGACCAGGCCGGACTGGTGCCGCCCCCGGGATATAGAAGAGATGCTGCGGCTGGGGGCGACCAAGGTGGAGCTGGGGGTGCAGAGCCTGGATGAGGACCTGCTGGTGAGGATGAAACGGGGGCATACGGTCGAGGATGCTGCCCGGGCCAGCGCCAACCTGCGAGAGGCAGGGCTGAAGGTGGGATTCCACATGATGCCCGGCCTTCCCGGCTCCAGCCAACAGCGGGATCTGGCTGTATTCAGGGCGCTCTTCTCCGATAGCCGTTTTCGTCCTGACTACCTCAAGATTTATCCCACACTGGTCATCGAGGGTACAGAGCTATACCGTCAGTACCTGCGGGGTGAGTACACTCCTCTGGGGGATGAAGATGCGGCAGAGCTAGTCTCACGAATCAAGGAGATCCTTCCCCGATATGTCCGCCTGCAGCGGGTGCAGAGGGATATACCATCCCCACTGATCGTGGCTGGTGTGAAGAAGTCCAATCTTCGACAGCTGGCCCGGCAGAGGCTGGAGGATAGGGGCAGCAGCTGCCGCTGCATCCGCTGCCGGGAGGCGGGATTGAGACGGGTGGTCCAGGCCGAACCCAGGCTGGTGCACGAATCCTATATCGCCTCCGGAGCGAGAGAGCACTTCCTCTCCTTTGAGAGCGAGGATGATGTCCTGGTGGGATTTTTGCGCCTGCGCCTGAGCACCTCCGCCCGGGTGCGAGAGCTGCATGTCTACGGCCCCATGGTTCCCATCGGCAAGAGGAAGGACGGATGGCAGCATCGGGGCTATGGAGCCCGGCTGATGGAGGCGGCGGAGAGGCTGGCCCAGGAGGCGGGGTATCCCCTGATAGAGGTCACCAGCGGCATAGGGGCGAGGGGCTACTATCGCCGGCGGGGGTACGATCTATGCCCGCCTTATATGGTAAAGAGGCTCAGATAGAATGCAGCAGAGGCTGGATTGCCCCTCATGCACTGCCGAGCCGGATTCACCACAACCTTTAAATTCAGTGCCCTGAAGATCATTTGCGATCTGAGGAATTAAATTATGCGTTGGCAAGGCAAGATAGGAAGGAAGCTCACGGGCGGAAAGTTGATTTTGGCCCGGGGCAAGAGGAAGTTCGAGATTGGAAGAGAGCAGAGCGATACCACTATCGGCGAGGTGAGGATCAAGAAGGTCCAGGTCCGGGGCGGAAGGGAGAAGGTTAGGATGCTGCGGGGCAATATGGTTGCAGTCGCCGATCCCGTAACCGGTATGAGCAAGATGGTCAAGATCGAGACGGCAAAAGAGAATCGGGCAAATCTGCACTACATGAGAAGGAACATTCTCACCAAAGGCGCTGTCATCAAGACGGAGATCGGGGATGCCAGGATAACCAACCGGCCCGGCCAGGATGGCATCATCAATGCCGTACTGCTCCCATCTGAGTAGAATTCATTTTTGTTTTGATGTTCATTGTGTTTCGCTGCAGCTGTGGACGGCATCTGTACTCTCCGGATGATGCCAAGACCAGAACCTGCCCCTGCGGAAAGAGGACGGCCTTGAGCAGGGTGAGGATTCTGGCCACAGCCCCCGATGCCCGCGCTGCGGGCGAGATTGTGAGAAGGCTGCAGCTGGGCGATTCCGGCCTGACCGGTTTCAGTCAGGCAAAGCTTTAGAATTTCATTTATCGCCCTCTTGAACTTCTCCGGGGGATGATGGCAAATGAGGCCTGGGTTAAAGAGAGCGGTGTGCCGTCATCTCTGCTCGTCACCCTGCCCTCAACGAAGGCCACCCTTCTTCCCTTCTTAACCACCTTCGCCTGGGCGGAGATGCAGCCTTTTTTAATCCCCTGCAGGAAGCTGGTGCTCTCGGATATGGTGGCTATATCCTCCTCCTCTTCCAAGACTGTGAAGAGGGCCAGGGCCATGGCCTCATCGCATAAGGCAGAGTAAAGGCCTCCCTGTAGCCATCCCACTCCATTCAGCATATCCGGCCGGACGGGCATGAACAGCACTGCCTCTCCCTCTCCATAAGAGCCCAGCTCTATTCCCATCAACCGGAAGAATGGATTGGCATCCCTGCCCAAAGCCTGGATATTTGCTAGATACCTCATCTTCATCGACCATGCAAATCCTGGAAAACTGCACTTAAATAGCTGGTGGAAAGATAAGTTATGGTTTATGACCATTCTCATCGGCTGCAGCGGTTGGTCTTATGAAGATTGGGTGAGAGGGAGAAAAGGGAGGATGACTTCCGCCTGAACCGCTATGACTATCTTTATCCCATCGAGCAGCTCGAATCCTGGATTCCAAGGAGTGAACTACCGCGTCCTGAAGGGCGCGGCTTCCCACGTCATCGCCAAAACTTGCATCACGGATATGTGATGTAGCGGTTTTGGTTCTATGGGCGCTACGGGCTGTTCCATCCCTGTGATTAGTATGTTCCTGGAAGCATTGT
>NZ_DAIK01000039.1:0-4538 GCF_002496085.1 Methanosaeta sp. UBA458
GAGAAGTAGCTATTTTTGCCGATGGCGATATATTTTCTGAGGAGCTTGATATGATGCTGATTGACTCCCCGGAAAAGACAGGTATGCTCCTGGTTCCCTATGGCTCTGCCTCACCCAGAGCGATGGCCACATATGAGAAGATCCTGGCTCTATACAGAAAGGATTATCCCGGCATGCCCGTTCTTTTAGCCTTCACCTCTCGTCTTATGATAAAGAGGCTCCAGGAGCGAGAAGGAATCGCCATCCCGAATATCGAGGAGGCCCTGGGCAAACTCTCCGGCCAGGGCTGCAAACAGGTGGTGGTCCAATCCCTGCAGATCGTTCCCGGTGGGGAGTTCCATCGACTGGTATCCCTATCAAGAGAGTACGAAAAGAAGGATGCCGATCCGGAAAGGAGGCTGAAGATCACGATCGGCCTTCCTCTCCTTTCCTGCCTCGAGGACTGCCGGAGGGTCTCAGAGGCACTGCCAGACCTGTGGAGGCCCAGCAGAGATGCAGAATCAAAAGAGGGAGATGAGACAGTCAGGAAGAGCCAGTTCGCAGTCGAATCGAAAAAGGAAGCGGTGCTGCTGGCAGGCCATGGTACCGGCCACCCGGCGGACGCCATCTACTCCCAGATGGCTCAAGTCTTGAAGAAGGACTATGGCCAGGTATTACTGGGCACCATAGAGGGCTTTCCGAGCCTCTTGGAGATGATAGACGAGCTGAAGGTCATCGGCGCGCAAAAGGTCAGGCTGCGCCCCTTTTTGCTTGTAGCCGGAGGGCATGCCGAAAACGATATCTCGGGGCCTGCTCCAGATTCATGGAAGAGCTCTCTGGAGAGGGCGGGAATTGAGGTTGATTTTCATCTATCGGCCCTGGGCGAGATCGAAGGCATCGTCCAGATACTGAAAGAGCATAGCCTGAAGGCTCTGGAAGAGATGGAGATGCAAGCGGACAGAAGAGGGTGAACGCTCGCAATATCCGAAGAGCAGAGTATAATAACCAGAATTGTCTCATATTTGCATACGATGGCTCAAAAGAAGACCTACTGGGAGATGCAAAAGTCCTTCTGGAAAACACCGCTAGGGATTGTCATCTGGTTTGGTGCGCTGCTGGCGATCCTCGCCGGTGGAATACTGGCGCTGAACTTCTTGGGATCACCCTATCCGGTGATCGAGTTCTTCGATGCCGAACCGGAATTCCTGGCACCGGGCCAGTCCTCTGTTCTCAGCTGGAGGGTTGTCGGCGCAAGCCTGGTCGAGATCGACCAGGATATCGGCCCGGTCGCCCTGGAGGGATCCATATCTATATCTCCCTCTGAGGATACCATATACAGGCTTATTGCCGTCAACGGCAGCAGAAACCGATCTGTAGAGCTGAAGGTGAGCCTATCATGAGAGCTTATGGCAAAAGGAGATATTTGGAATTAAATATATCTTACCTCCTCCGGTTATTCGTTATGATATTGACAATTTTTTCGGTGCTATCCCTCCTGCCCGGATCTTCGGCCTCCCCAGACGAGGTCTACGGAGTAGTCACAAATGTGATCGATGGCGATACATTCGACCTCAGGATAGAGAAGGCCGACTCCAGAATTACAGACAGTGTGGAACGGATCACTCTGGCCGACGTCCGTTCACCGGATATGAAGGCAATCCAGGGCCCAGCGGCCAGGGATTTCACATATGCCGTGCTCATGGACAAGAGGGTCTACCTGGATGTTGACGACTTCAACCGGGGACAGGATGATGAGGGCAGGCTGATTGCAGTAGCCTATCTAGCCGGAGCCTATGGCCAGCCCATCCCTTACCCCAACTTCAACCTCTTGCTGGTGGATGCCGGTCATGCGATCCTGGCGAATCAGACGGACAATGAGTTCGATCCGAAAGACTGGAGAGAGGAGCATAACTCAGAGAAGAGCAACTCTGATACTCTGCAAAGGGTGGAGGAGAATCTGCGAGAGAGGCTGGAAGAGAGCTTGCAGGGATCCGATCAAGAGCAGAAAGGGACGCAGAATGATGGATGGCAGAACGACAGCCAGAACGGTCTACTATCCCGGATCGAGGATGCTGCAGGAGAGAAGCTAAATCGAGCAACTCAGGCCGCCTGGGACTGGCTGAAGGCAGAGATAACCAATACCAGCCTGGAGATGGTAAACAGCAACCTGGATCGAGCATTGAACCGCAGCTGATCCAGACCATCTTAATTTTATCTCTTGGATTCTTCTCTATCCCGTTCCGCCCACAGTGGCCCTGTCGACGAGCAGATGGGGCGATCCGTCGCTCACAGGCACCAGCTGGCCGGACTTTCCGCATCGACCGCTGTTATACCGCAGGTCGTCGCCCACAGCCGTTACATGCAAGAGCGTCTCCAGGATCTTTCCGGATAGGGATACATCTCGCAACAGTTGCGTCTTCTCCCCGTTCTCCACGATATAGCCCTTCTTGGCATTGAACTGGAAGATTCCCTCGCCGGTGCTGACCTGCCCCCCCCGGCTCCCTGCCAGATAGATCCCGCTTTTAAGCTCCTCTAAGATCTCCTCCAGCTTCCAGTCACCATTGGCGATGTAGGTATTGCTCATCCGCACTACCGGCCGGCTAATCCCCTCTGCTCGGGCATTGCGCGGCACACCACCTAACCTGGCTGCGGTCTCGCGGGTGTTGAGGTATGACCGAAGCACACCATTCTCCACCAGAACCGTCTCCTGGGCTCGGCTTCCCTCATCATCGAAGGGATAGTAGCCGTTGAGCATCAGGCTGGGGTCGTCTTTGACCGTCACCAGCTCCGATCCTATCCTCTGGCCCAGCTTTCCTTCCAGGCACGAGTCCCCCTCCAGGATTATGTCTCCCTCAGTGGCATGGCCCACCGCCTCATGGACGAACACCCCGGCCAACTCCTGATCCAAGACTACAGGGTGAGTCCCTCCTCTCGCCGCCTTGGCATCCAGGAGGGCGACCGCCGTCTCCCCCACCTGCCTGGCCAGAGCTATTGGATCTTCCCGGTCGAATAGCTCCAGGCCGCCCACACCGGCTCTGCCTTCGCCATCGGTCTGATAAAGGCCATTCCTATGAGCCACAGCGCTGATCACAAAGCCCATTCTGGTCATCCTTGATTCCAGATCCAGGCCCTCAGAACTAGAATAGTGGGCCACCAGATCCATCTCTGAGTAGACCGCCTGGGTCGAGGATATGCCCTTCACCTTCGCTGCGTCCTCGATCTCTCTCAAAAGAGCTACCTTCTCCTCTAAAGATAGGTCTTTTGGATCTCTTTTAACTGCCACCACCACGCTTCTGCCGGGCGGAGCCTCTGCCAGACTGAGATCCTCCTTCCGGCCGATCTTCCGAGCAATGCGCTTGGCCAGATCTATCTCCTGGCCAAGACCGTCCACCCGATCGGTGGTTACAAAACCCCAGGCACCGCCAAAAAGAGCCCGAACCGATGCCCCCTGGAAGGGCACCTGGGCTATTTCCTCAAGCTTTCCATTGTCCAGAACGATCCTGGTTCGACTCCCCTGCAGAATGCGGGTATCATGGAACTCCGCTGTCAAGCGATCAGATGCTCCGGATGGGGGTGGGGATCGTCTCTGGGATGTTGATGCCGATCTTCTTCTCGGTGGCGAACTTCTTCAGTTTCTCTATTAGCCTGGTCCTCTGGCTACCCATGGCATACTCGAATACCTCGCTGATATTGGATACGGGTATGATCTCAATAGAATTTTTCATGGAATCATCTATCAGGACATCCCCCATATTGGATTTAGGAATGAGGACCGTCTTGATTCCCGCCTGAGCCGCAGCCTCGATCTTCTGGGTGACTCCGCCCACAGGCATGACATCCCCCCGCACTGAGAGCGAGCCGGTCATGGCTACCGTCTGTTTCACGGGCACCCCTTCCAACGCGGATATGACAGCAGTGGCGATGGAGATGGATGCGCTGTCGCCCTCTACACCCTCATATGTGCCTATGAACTGAATATGGACATCCTTCTTGGTGATATCCTCGCCCAGGAACTTCTTGATCAGCACAGAGACGTTTGTCACCGCCTCTTTGGCGATCTCCTGCAGCTTTCCAGTGGCGATGATCTTGCCCTCTTCCTTGGATTGAGCAGGGGTGATCTCGGCCATGATGGGCAGAACAATGCCCGAGTCGCCCATGACTGCCAGGCCGTTGACTCTGCCGATCTCATCTCCGGAGGAGTGGAACATGCTGTAGTCTTTGCGCCTCTCCATGTATCTGTCCGCCAGCTGCTGCTCGACCGAACGGGCCATCTTCTTAGCCTGCATGACGTGATTAACCTCGGTGAGGTGAGAGGATTCCGCCCGGGCTACATCTCCAGAGACCCTGATCAGGCCTCCCAGGTCGCGGAGCATGAGGGTGAGATGTCCCTTTCTGCCCGAACGCCTCTTGGCCTCTCTCATGATCTCTGCCACTGCATCTTGAGTGAAGTGGGGGATCTTCCCGTCTCTCACGATCTCCTGAGCCACGAACCTGATTAGCTTGTTCCTGTTCTCCAGGGTGTCCTCCATGGTATCCCGCATGTAGACCTCATAACCATA
>NZ_DAIK01000039.1:4608-6450 GCF_002496085.1 Methanosaeta sp. UBA458
ACCAGGGCGCCGGAGCTTCTCTCGCTCTGGCCGGTTATTTGATAGACCCCTTCTTGCAGGGCGGTGAGGAGGCTCTGTTGTGACTCCGGCCGGAGGGTGTTCACTTCATCGATGAACAGCACTCCCTTGTGAGCTTTATGAATGGAGCCGCACTCAACCCGTTCGTGGGATGGCGTCTCCAGGCCGCCGGACTGAAAAGGATCATGACGGACGTCTCCCAGCAATGCCCCGGCATGAGCCCCGGTAGCATCCACATAGGGCGCCTTCTTCTTGCCGTTGTTATCCACCAACAGCTTGGGGACCATGGCATCCTCTTTGGGCAGCATATAGCGCAAAGAGATGAACAGCAATGCTGCGGCTATGATTCCGAAAAGAAGCTGGCCCATATAATAGGCGTAGACGATTAGGGCCATTACGATGATCATTAAGAACATATTTCTCGTCTGGACCTTCTTTCTTGCCTCCAGCTTCTGGGCATCGACGATCTGTTTGCCCCTGCCCGCGGGAACGACGCGAACCCTGGGGGTATTGTTATCCTCTGGATTGGCATAGACCAGAACATCCTGCAGATCCTCCACCGGAAGAAGCTCGCTCATTGCTTTGCCGAGCATTGACTTGCCAGTACCAGGCGACCCTATGAGCATGACATGCCTTCTCTGGCTTGCCGCCTTCTTGATCACCTCAACTGCCTCGTCCTGGCCAATAACCTGATCTATGAGGTTTTCAGGTACGGTTATGCTGCTCGTATCCTCGAATTTAATATCGCCGAGCAGTTCATTAGACTCGTCTTCTGAAGTCAATTTTTCGGTCCTCACAGCAATTATTGGTTGTTCTTGACTATATATTTGGTGCTTTGTCTCCATGCTCTTCTCTTTCCAAATCATTAAGTTTTCATACCTGGAATTCACGGATCATCTTGGTGTATCCCTGCAGCATATCTTTTGACAGATGCGGCCTGATATACTCGCTGGCCTCCTGGAAATGCTTCTCTGCAACAAGGATCTTGTCAACTATCAGCTCTTCTCTTTTCATTCCCGGCCGGATATGCTCCCGCAAAGCAAGCATCCCCGCCTCCCGGCAGAGCATCTCCAGATCGGCACCGCTGAAGTTCTCAGTGATATCCGCCAGCCATTGAGCAGAGACCTCATAGGCGGGCATCTTTGAGAGATAGATCTCCAGTATCTTCTGACGAGCTTCTTTATCCGGCATGGGAATATAAACTAAACGATCGAACCTGCCCGGCCGGAGCAACGAGCTATCCAAAAGGTCCGGCCGGTTGGTGGCCGCCACTATCACCACATCCTTCAGCTCCATGAGTCCATCCATCTCCGTCAGGAACTGGCTGACCACTCTTTCGGTAACATGCGAGTCCGATCCGCTGCCCCGGGCGGGAACAATGGAATCGATCTCGTCGAAGAATACCAGGGCGGGAGCAGCCTGGCGGGCTTTGCGAAAGATCTCTCTGACTGCCCTCTCCGACTCGCCCACCCATTTGCTCAATAGCTCAGGTCCCTTAACGCTGATGAAGTTGACATTGCTCTCCGTGGCCAGAGCTCTGACCAGGAGGGTCTTGCCCGTACCGGGAAGACCGTAGAGCAGAATACCCCGCGGCGGCCGGACACCCACCGAGGCGAAGGCCTCTGGGTACATCAACGGCCATTCCACCGCCTCGACCAGGGACCGCTTGGCCTCATCCAGGCCGCCCACTTCATCCCAATGGACCTGGGCCACCTCGACGAAGACCTCTCTCATCGCCGATGGCTCGATCTTCTTCAGGGCGGACAGGAAATCCTCTCTGGTCACATTGAGATTGTCCAGCACATCCAATGGTATGTCCTCTTT
>NZ_DAIK01000039.1:6507-27425 GCF_002496085.1 Methanosaeta sp. UBA458
TGAGTCGAGTCTGCGATCTCCATCAAGTCCAGCGATTCATCCAAGGGCATGCCCCTGGTGTGGACATAGAGCACCTCCAGCCTGCCGTTTCTGTTTGGTATGCCTATCTCAATCTCCCGGTCGAATCGGCCCCCCCTGCGAATGGCAGGATCGAGGGCATTGGGCCGGTTGGTGGCCGCTATCACTATCACCTCTCCCCTGGAGGAGAGGCCGTCCATCAGGGAGAGGATCTGGGCCACCACCCGCCTCTCCAGGTCGCCCGAGACCTCCTCCCTCTTGGGAGCGATGGAATCGATCTCATCGATGAATATGATGGAAGGAGCCGCCTTCGACGCTTCATCGAATATCTGGCGCAGCCGCTGCTCGCTCTCGCCATAGAACTTGGATACGATCTCCGGCCCGGAGATGGAGATGAAGTTGGCGTCGGTCTCGCCTGCCACCGCTCTGGCGATGAGCGTCTTTCCCGTTCCCGGAGGACCATGCAGGAGCACCCCCCGGGGAGGATTGATTCCCAGCCGGCTGAAGAGCTCTGGATGGCGCAGCGGAACCTCGATCATCTCTCTGATCTCCCTGATCTCCCGGGACAGGCCGCCGATGTCCTCATAGGATATGTCCCGCACATGCAGGGCCAGCTCATCCAGGGTCTCTCTGGTGATGCTGATGATCGTCTCCTGAGTTACCAGAACCGGCCCGTTTGGCATGGTGCTCACCACTGCCAGGTTGAGGCTGCTGTTTATCATCTCCACCCGCAGCATCTCACCCTTAACCACTGCCCTCCCCTGGAGCATGCGCAAGAGATACTGCTGTCCTCCCATGAGGCGGATCTGGCGGGTGGGGGCGACCACGATCTTTCTGGCGGGCCTGGCCGTGGCCCGGCTGACATTCACCCGGTTGTCTATTCCCGTCCCCAGGTTGGACCGGGTGTTTCCGTCGATCCTGATTATATCCTGGGGGTCCTCAGGAGTTCCAGGCCATGCGATGGCATAGACCTTATCCCGGGCATTGATCTCCACTACCCCGCCGTTCTCCACTCCCAATTGGGCGAGAATGATGGGATTGATCCTGGCCACTCCCTTCCCCGCATCCTTATGATATGCTTCAGCCACTCGAAGCAAAACTGATGCATCCTCTGCGGGCTTCATGCCTCCCTGGACGATCTCCTCGATGCTGGGGCCGGGTTCATCTCCCGGAGAGGGATTGTCTGCAGATGGCGAGGACGTTGATGATGACGGGTTGCTTGAGGATCTTCTCATATGCTCCATTGCTGACCTCTTAAGTGCACTGCACTGCGCTCTTTGAGCTTATTCAAGCTATCTAAAACCACCGCTTCTGGAACCTCCAGCCTGGTCGCGAGCTCGGATGAATTTGCGCCGCCGCAGAGCAATGCAGTCATGATCTCCGACTCCAGCTGGTTCTCTGCCCGAAATCCGGCAACGCTGGATGCTCTCTGCTTGATCTCCATCTCTCGCGATTCGATCTGGGCCAATAGTTCGCGCAGCTCATACCTTTTTTTCTCCAGGCCCAAGAGCTCATCTTTGAGCATCTTCAGATCCAAAGAGGCCTCAGCCTCCTCAAAGCCCGAGTCGTCCTTTGGAGCATCTTCTGAAAGATATGCCCGGACCCCATATGAATGAGGAGAGACTGCTACCTCCAGAACGGTTCTCCTGGCAATGCGGAAGTATTTTCTCCGTCCCTCTTCTTGATAGCACTCCACCAGCCCCGCTCTCTCCAGCATCTCCAGGTGGTCGATCACCGCTTTCGGCCCTACATCCAGCCGTTTGGCCATCTCATTGAAGTAAAAGGGGCGGAAAGAGAGGAGCTGGAGGATACGTCTTCTATTTTCATTCCCCAGAATGTCAAGAAGCTCAATAGGATCCAACATGTTGCTCATAATAATTCATTGAACTTATGGTTAGTAACGTTAGGTTATAAATCTTGTGGTCTTGATCGAACTCCAGAAGCATCGATTGCGGCAGCAGTTGCAGAAAAAATTGGAGGAGAATCTCATATCCTCTAATCGATGCCAAGGATAGACCAGAAGGATAGAACTCCGATGGCGATGAGGAGCAGATTCACCAGCTTTTCGTGCCCCACCCTCCAGCGGGCCAGGGTGAATTTGGTGCTGATCAGTACATGCACCAGGAAGAAGAAGACCAGGTACAGGTCCAGCTCTGTGTGCATATGTTTGGCCTGACGTAGAGGAAGAAGGATTCCATTGTTCCAGGCGTATCCCGATATCAAGAAGATGATCATGAATATGAGAAGTATCCAGGCAGATAGCCTGTTTATCTTGACGAGCATCCGGCCGGCGTTCAGGGAAAGTCACCGCATTGGGATCGAGGTGCAGGGATAAAAAATGATGGTTTCATTTGGATTGATGGCGGCCATATAAAGCCAATATTCGAGCTATCCTGATATCAAAGCAGGAAAACATTGTTGGATGCTCATTTTTGGCAGGCGGCAATCGGATTATTGCTGCTCGCTGCAGAGACTTGCGGATCCTTCTTCCTCTCCTTCCACTCATTCGTAGAGCACAACCTCCACCATATCCCCCTCCTCGAATCCCTCCAGCTCTTCGGGCACAACCACAAAACCGTCCGCCCGGGCCACGGAGCTCAGTATCCCCGCCCCGGAGACCATGATCGGCTCTACCTGGCCATCCTCTCTGAAGGCCACCCGGACCAGGCTCAGATAGCCGGGCTTGGAGGTCATCTTGCGGACCACTCTGGCTTGAACACGCTGCGGCTCATCATCCAGATGAGCCATCCTCTTTATGGCCGGACGGATGAAAAGATACAGATTGGAGAGCGCTGCCACCGGATAGCCGGGCAGGCAGATCACCGGCCTGCCGGCCACGTCCCCGAAGGCAGTGGGCTTGCCCGGCTGGAGGCGGACCCCATGCACATAAAGCTCTCCCATCTCCGATAATATGCGGGGGGCATAGTCCTTCTCCCCAACGCTGGTCCCGCCGATGATGACGATCATGTCGGCATCCAGGTTTGAGCTGATGGCCTCGCGAATTCGCTCAGAATCGTCCGGGACTATCTTCGTCTTACGGACATTTGCCCCCCATTTCTCTATATAGAGTCGGGCCATGAGGCCATTGATCTCATAGGCCTCTCCAGGCTCAAGCCTGCGGGCGCCGATATCCACCAGCTTGCCGCCAGTGGGGATTATGACCACGTCCGGCTTTGCATAAACCCTGACCCTATCAATTCCCAGAGCAGAGATCAGGGCGAGATCAGGAGGTCTCAGCCTGTGCCCCTCGGTGAAGATCGTATCCCCCTCCATCACGTCCTCGCCCGCTCTGGCCACATTCTTGTAGGCGTGAGCCTCGGCAGTCACCTCCAGCACCTCGCCGCGAACCCTGGCGTCCTCAAGCATCACGATGGCATCATATCCTTCGGGAACCACCATCCCTGTACGCTGAGGTATGAAGTCCGGGATGAATCTGGGACCGGACGGCCTGGCGCCCTTGGTATCAGTAGATCGAACGGCATAGCCGTCCATGGCCGACCGGTCAAAGGCAGGAAGATCAGCAGAAGAGCGGATGTCCTCCGATGCTACTCGATCTAATGCACAGGAGGTATTCAGCTCCTCAATATCCTTGAGGGGAAGACATCGCTCCAAGAGCATCCTTCTCGCCGCTATTGCCCCGGAAAAGCGTTTGAACATGCAGCATAGACTTGAATGATCCTGGATAAATGCTTTTGTATATATTCTAGATATCATGTGAAAGCTTCATATAATGTTATGATGGAGGGGTGGGCATATTGACCTGTAATATTGGGCGGATGATTTAATGGAAGCTGTTGTATGGTTGGAGGATGTCGGCAAGGAAGACCTGTCCATTGTCGGCGGCAAAGGCGCAAGCCTCGGCGAGATGATCGGTATAGGCGTTCCCGTTCCTGGTGGTTTTGCGGTCACTGCTCAGGCCTTCAGGGATTTCATTAACCGGGCGGGCATCGCGGATAAGCTCTTTGAGGCACTTAACGTCGATGTGAACCAGGAGACTGAGCTTCATCGAGCCGAGCAGACGGCAAAAAAGCTCATCATGGATGCCAAGGTGCCGAAGGACATTGAAGAGGCCATAAAAACCCGCTACGAGGAGCTGTGCAAAAGGGAAGGAAAGCAGGTTTTTGTGGCGGTAAGGTCAAGCGCCACCGCCGAGGATCTGCCCGACGCCAGCTTCGCCGGCCAGCAGGAGACCTACCTCAATATGCGCGGCGCAGAGGACGTATTCAATGCCGTGCGCAAGTGCTGGGCATCCCTTTACGGGGCCAGGGCCATCTTCTACCGGGTTGAGCAGGGCTTCGAGCACAATAAGGTCAATCTATCCGCAATAGTGCAGTTGATGGTGGACTCAGAGAAGGCAGGAGTGATGTTCAGCTCCCAGCCAAGCACTGGCGAGCCGCTGGTGGTCATTGAGGCAGCATGGGGTTTGGGGGAGTCAGTAGTCAGCGGCAGCGTATCACCGGACAACTATGTGGTGGACCGGAAGACCAAGAAGATAGTGAACAGGTATATCGCCACCAAAGAGATCATGATCACCAGAGATGCCAAGACCCATAAGACCACCACTGCCAAGGTCCCTGCCAAGAAGAAGGAGGCAGTGGTCCTCACCGATAAGGAGATAATCGAGCTGGCCAGGTACGGCGAGATCCTGGAAGAGCATTACGGCCTCCCTCAGGATATCGAGTGGGGTGTGGAGAAGAACAAGATCTACATCCTCCAGTCCCGTCCCATCACCACCATAAGCAGCGAGAAGAAGGCAGCCGGCCCAGCAGCATCCGGCAGCGGCAAGATCCTTTTGAACGGGCTTGGTGCAGCACCAGGTGTGGCCAGTGGCATTGTGAAGATTATCACCAGCGGCAGAGACCTGGACAAGATCAAGCAGGGCGACATCATGGTCACCAAGATGACCATGCCGGATATGGTTCCTGGGATGAAGCGGGCCGGTGCCATCGTCACCGATGAGGGCGGAATGGCCTGCCATGCAGCCATCGTCAGCCGAGAGCTGGGCTGTCCTGCAGTGGTGGGAACCAAGAAGGCCACCAGCATTTTGAAGGACGGCATGGAGATCACCGTGGATGGGGGCAAGGGGATCGTCTACGAGGGCATAGTGGCTCAGGCTGCGCAAGCGAAGGCTGCCCTTCCAGCGACTGCAGGAGGCGTCTTCTACTCCAAGCCAGTGACCGCCACGGAGATCAAGGTCAATGTCAGCGAGCCGGACAGGGCAGAGGCGGCAGCTGCTACCCAGGCCGATGGGGTGGGCCTGCTCAGAATCGAGCATATGATCTTAGGCATGGGCAAGACACCCAACTGGTATATCAGGAGCGGGAAGACTGAGGAGTACATATCGGAGCTGATCAGTGGCATCAAGGTCGTTGCCGATGCTTTCTATCCCCGGCCGGTCTGGGTGCGCACTCTGGATGCCCCCACGGACGAGTTCCGGGCCATGGAAGGCGGAGAAGGAGAGCCTCATGAGCACAACCCCATGCTGGGTTGGAGGGGCATCCGGCGGGATATGACCGAGACCGATCACTTCCGCCTGGAGGTCAAAGCCTTCAAGAGGCTGCATGAGATGGGCCTGACCAATGTGGGCATCATGCTGCCCATGGTCCAACATGTCAGCGAGTTCCAGAAGGCCAAATCCATAATGAGGGACGAGGGCCTGGACCTGGATAAGATCGATGTAGGAGTCATGATCGAGACACCAGGCGCCGCTCTGACCATTGAGGACTTCATTGAGGATGGAATAGACTTCATCTCCTTTGGCACCAACGACCTCACTCAGTATACCCTGGCAGTAGATAGAAACAATGAGAATGTGGCCGGGCTGTACTCCGAGCTTCATCCCGCCGTCCTGAAGCTGATCGAGTATGTGGTGGAGCAGTGCCGCGAAGCGGGAGTCAAGACCTCCATATGTGGCCAGGCTGGCTCCTATCCGGAGATGGCCAAAAAATTGGTCGAGATGGGCATCACCAGCATATCCGCTAACATCGATGCCGTGGCCACCGTCAGGGATACCGTGGCCAGGAGCGAGAAGATCCTGATCCTGGATGCTCTGAGAAATAGAGATTGAAGCACAGGGACCAAATCAGGCAGATAGCCAAAAAGGTCAACAAGTCAGGTCAAAGATCCGAAATGAGAGAGAAGGCCCTTCCTGCAGATGAGGTAATGGCCATTTTGGAGAGGACGAGAGAGCGCGACTACAGCTATGACCGCTTCCTCTCCACCATGTGCACCCGTCCCCATCCTATAGCGATAAAGGCTCATGACATGTTTCTGGAGACCAACCTGGGAGATCCGGGGCTGTTTCCGGGCGTAGCAGGGCTGGAAGAAGAGGTAGTTCGCATGCTGGGAGAGCTCCTGGGCTGCCCTCTGGCCCGGGGCTATATCTCCACCGGTGGCACTGAGTCGAACATCCAGGCCATTCGGGCGGCCAAGAACGAGTCCGGCAAGTGTGGGGGAAATATCGTCGTTCCTGCATCGGCTCATTTTTCATTTGACAAGATCGGAGATCTTCTCTCTTTGGAGGTGCGTAAAGCAGAACTCGATTCCCAGCTCAGGGTCGATCTCTCCTCAGTGGAGTCGCTGATCGACGAGCATACGGCAGCCCTGGTTGGAATAGCGGGAACTACGGAGTTCGGACAGGTGGATCCGATCGAAGAGCTATCCGATCTGGCCCTTGAATGGGGTGTTCACTTGCACGTCGATGCGGCATTTGGCGGATTCGTCCTCCCATTCCTGGATAGATCCTTTGCCTGGGATTTTTCCCTGCCAGGGGTCAAATCAATCACAATAGATCCACATAAGATGGGGCTTGCCACCATTCCCGCCGGCGGCCTGCTCTTTCGCAACCAGGAGTGCATGAACGCCCTGGAGACCGAGACCCACTATCTCACCAAGGCCAGACAGGCTTCCCTGACCGGCACCAGGAGCGGTGCTGCAGCCGCTGCCACCTATGCTGTGATGATGCACCTGGGCAGGGAGGGATTCAGGGAGATGGTCGGCTATTGCATGGATCTAACAGATCATCTGGTCCGGGGGGCAAAGGAGATCGGCGTTGAGCCACTGATCGAACCGGTGATGAATGTGGTCGCTTTAAGGGTCCCAGAGCCCTCTAAGGTTCGTGAGAGGCTTATGGATCGCGACTGGCACGTCTCCATAACCCGGGAACCAAACAGAGCATTGCGGCTTATCCTCATGGGGCATATGAGCCATGAAAACGTCGACCTATTCTTGAAGGACCTGAAAGAGGTCCTGTCTGAATTTGTTTAGAATCGGCCAGACCAAATCAATATAGCGCAGAGTGCAAAAGCCCAGCTATTTAAATAAAACTGCCAAAAAGAGATTATAATTCCCTGCCATCCAGGACGGGACTAAGGCCAGAGGCCAAAGGCGATATTCAGGCCCATAACGACTGCGCCCGCGCCAATGCAGACGCCGAGCACCATCTTGGGGCTGAACTTGATCGAGTCATCATCGGCCTCAAAGTATCGCATCAGGCCGGCTGATGATTGGAGGCCGCTTCCTTCATTCTTTTTTCTTGCCATGCTCCAATCATATCCCATCATCATCTTAAGAAGATTGCGGTTTCGACCGGCAGCAATTATGCAAATCCGAAATGGCCTCGGGCAGCAATCTATGCTGCCAGCCAGCCATTAACATCCTGGAAGGGATAGTTATCTATTGCAATTCCTCCTTTGATCGATCTGGGCCAGTCGCTGCTGGGGTTGCCCCTGGCGGAATGATCGCTCCAGTAGTTTCCGCCCGTGTTGTTGCCGGCATCCCAGCTGTTGCCGCCTTCGGTATCTATCGAATGCTCTATGTTATCTATGAAGTTGTTGTGATAGATTGTATTCCCGGTGGAGAATGATAGCTGAGAGCCAAGGGAATTGGCAGTGATATTGTTCTCATAGATCTGGTTGTCATTCGAGAGATTCAGCCAGATTCCTGTGACCAGATTTTTCTGGACAGAATTATCGCGAATGATATTCTGATTGCAGGAAAGGAGCGATAAGCCGTTCTGTTCGTTTTCCGATGCGACGTTCTTCTCAATCCGATTCCCATCCGATGAGTACAGGAACAAGCCACTGTATCCATTGCCATTAAAGAGGTTGCCCAGGATATCGTTTCCGGATGAATTTATGAGCCGCATGCCAAAGCATTCTGAGATATTGCTGTTGATGATGCTGTTGTTCATTGAATCGAACAGGAAGACGGCATCGCGGGTTATTGTGATATTATCTACTGCCATATTCCTGCAGTATGCCATGGTTAGATGGGCCAGTTGCCTATCCCTGATCTGCGTCTCAGACTGGTCAAAGAGATAGGCTATAGGGACGAAGTCGACCACATTGGATTCATCTATACTGTTATTGAATCCCTCTTTTGTCTGGCTCTCCACATAAAGGCTCCAGGTAACATTCTGGAAGCGATTATCCTGGAGAAGGTTAGCGGGAGATTCTATGAGCATGATCCCTCGGAAGCCATCGGTAAACTCGTTTTCCAAGATCTTGCAGTTGCCAGACGATGTGATTTGCATTGCAGCATCGGTTATGCCCACAAATTGGTTTTTCAAGATCCGGTTATCTTCAGCCGCGCCGATATCTAGGGCGATGACAAAGTCTCTTGCCAGGTTTCCGATGATTGAATTTTGGCTGGAGTTGTCCACTCTTATGCCGTAATCCCCCTCAATGAGGCTGTTGTTATTGATATTTAGACCGTATGCATCCTGTATGTAGATGGCATTATTGCTTTGGGTGATATTGTTATACAGCAGCTCAGTATTTTGGCAATCAAGAGCGGCCAGACCGATTTCACCTCCATCGATCTTATTTCTCTGAAAGACAACATCGCTGACATTGGCAAGAAGTGAGGCCCTGCTGGTGGAATTGCCTGCATCGTCAATCATAACCAGATTGTCGCTGACATAAAGGCCGCTGCCATTTAGCAGCAGGATGCCATGGCTTCTGCTCTGAATATCATTTCCCTCAATCTGGACCTGGCTGGAGTTATCAAGCCATATGCCCCAATAAGCATCTGATATATTGTTCTCAATGATGCTGTTTCCATCCGCCTCTCCCAAGAATATAGAGATATTGCAGCTGGTGATCTCATTTCCGTCTATGCTGTTATTTTCCGATGCATCTCTCAGTGCCACCCCGCCCTGGCAATTCATTATGAGGTTTCCATTTATCGAATTTCCCTCCGAGCCGCTTGCCAGAATTGCCGGGCTGGCATCCTCGAAGACATTATTCTCAATGCGGTTTTTTCGGGAGAGAAGATGAACAGCCGCACCAGAATAACCTTGAAATGTGAGCCCCTCCAGGTTGCAGCCGTCCGAAGATACTGTCATTCCTGTCTCTTTGCCCTGGCCGGAGAGAATTATGGGGCCGATCTCTCCTATCAGAGGCATAAGGCTTAGGCTCTTGTTCAGGATAACCTCCTCACTGTAGTTTCCTGGCTTGACGTATATCGTATCGCCATCACTGGCTGCGATGACGGCATCTTGAATTGTTTTGTAATTAGAGAAACCGTCATCATCAACGATATAAGTTCTCGCGCCGCTAACCGGAGAAAGCCAGATGAGCAAGGCCATGAAGATGATCAATGGTAATCTTGGCATGACTACTACTTGCCAAGGCACCTTTTATAGTTAATGCAATTGAGGAGAGGAAGAGACAGTTCTCCCAACCCCTTTATTTCCCGTGGAAAAATAGTCTCGGATTTCTTTCCATGATGAATGAAAAATCTAAGAAAGTGTGCCAAAATGTGCGGCCCATTCAATAATGTTTTTTTGATAGTTATACAAATAATGAGGAATCTGCGTTTGATATCGTCTCGTTCCTGAAGG
This sequence comes from Methanosaeta sp. UBA458, assembly GCF_002496085.1. NCBI lineage: Archaea > Methanobacteriati > Methanobacteriota > Methanomicrobia > Methanotrichales > Methanotrichaceae > Methanothrix > Methanosaeta sp. UBA458. Next base: position 16,370 of record NZ_DAIK01000039.1, read on the forward strand.
TGTATCAATGCAATTCTTTATTTTCTTTTTTCGTAATTCGCAGAACTGAATATCGAGCTATGGGATTGAATGGCGGTCGTTGATCATGCCCAAAAAATATGCTGAGATCTCTGGCTATAAATTGAAATTTCGTCAATCAATGCTCAACTTTCGTCCATTTGCTGAATCAGCTCGCCCCATCAAGTGCAGCAAGTTCATTGGTTTATGGATAAGAGGAAAACCTTATCTACTCTCCCTCCTTGTTACCAATGGACGATGATTAAATGACAGATATTGTGCCGCACAAACACTGTCTGGTCTGCGGCAATTCAGTGCGCGCAGACGAGAACTTCTGCGATGAGCTCTGCGAGTCGAAATATAAGTCAGCGCAGAGAAAGCAACAGATAATGTTCATAATATTTATAATAATAATGGGATTGATATTGATTCTGCCGTCGATCCTAAGGACAAATGGGTAAAGATGCGAGATATTGCCTTAACTTTATTATTATCAATGACAATAGTCCTATTAATCGGCGGCAGCGTTAGTGGTGAGTGCATTGAGATCAGGGATGTCACAATGCATCTGGACAAAGATCGCGCCACCTTTGAACTGAATTACACTCTGGATACATTCACCCGCCTTTATGTGCTCGCTTTGGGATGCCGGCATTTGGAGCCGGACCTGATCTCTTTCCTGGGTGGGTACAAAGATGTGAAGCTCATAAAGGCAGACGAGAATGGTGCGGCTCTTCAGGTCAACGGGGCGGGAAAGAATATCGATGACTTCTACCTATTTTACTCCTGTCCTTTTGGCTCAAAGGATAAACCGCTGAAAAAGGGGATAGAGAAGCTATCCGTGGTATATCCTGAGGGCAAGATTGAGACATTTTACAATGTCTTCTCCACGCAGAATGTCTTTTGTGGGGAGTAAGACGATATTCTATGCAAATACCATTCTGCGGGCTTGTATGACCATCAGATGGCCATATCATCTGATATCGAAGGCTATATCATTGAGAAAAAACGCATGGAAACTGCTTGGAGCTGAAACAGATCATGAAAGGCATCAACGACAAATTTCCCCATCTGCCGGAGAGGATCGCCGGATTAAGAAAGCTGACCTACAACCTATGGTGGAGCTGGCACCCTGAGGGCAGAGAGCTATTTAAGCTCCTGCACAGGCAGGGCTGGCATCTGAGCGGCCACAATCCAGTAAAGATGCTCAACCAGATGGATGCGCATATGCTCAAAGTTGCATCAAATGATACTCATTTTCTGAGGCATTATGATTCTGTTATGGCCAGGTTCGAGGGCTATATGGAGCCTGAAACTAGCTGGTTTTGTGCCGGCAGCCGTGAGCCGGAGAGATGTGCTATTGCCTACTTCTCAGCAGAATACGGCCTGCATCATGCCCTTCCCTTTTATGCCGGCGGTCTGGGATTCCTGGCCGGGGACTACCTGAAAGAGTGCAGTGACCTGGGCATCCCTCTGGTAGGATTGGGATTCATGTATCCCCAAGGCTACCTCCGCCAGATGGTCTCAGCAGACGGCTGGCAGATTGGGGCTTGCGAGATGTTGGACAGAGAGAATGCGCCCATTCACAAGGTGCTGGACGGGGATGGAAACCCACTCTCGGTCAAGGTTCCAGTCATGGACCCTCCCCTCACACTTGAGGTCTGGATGGTTCAGGTGGGAAGGACCAAGCTCTATCTGATAGATACCTCCAGCGAGGCCAACGAATCGCAGAACCGGATCATCTCCGACCGGCTCTACACCGGCGACCGGGAGATGCGCCTGCGCCAGGAGATTGTCCTGGGAATCGGCGGGGCAAGGGTATTGCGGGCTCTGGGCGAGGATTATTCCGTCCTTCATCTGAACGAGGGCCATCCCGCGTTCGCCGTGCTGGAGAGGATCAGAGAAAAGGTCGAACAGGGGATGAACTACAGCGAAGCCTCTGAGCTGGTCAGAAATACCACAGTGTTCACCACCCACACCCCGGTTCCTGCAGGGCACGATGCTTTTGCCTATCCGCTTCTGGAAAAGTATCTCTCATCCTATCTTCCAACCCTGGATCTTTCTATGGAGGAGTTCTTGAGACAGGGTCTCAATCCCGACCGGCCTGGTGAGTTCAATATGACCGCCTTCGCTCTTCGCAACTCAGCCTACCGTAATGCTGTGAGCAAGAAGCATGGAGAGGTGAGCAGGAGCATGTGGCAGCCCCTGTGGCCTCATCTTCCTGTGGATGAGGTTCCCATCGATTATGTCACCAATGGGATTCATGTCCCTACCTGGATCGATCGCCGGCTGGGTTATGACATCTTCAGCCGCTATATGGGCAGGACCTGGCTGGAGGAGCATGATGAGAGCCGCATCTGGGAGCTGGTCTGCGAGATTCCGGATGAGATCATCTGGAACCACCATAATGCCATGAAAAACATGCTGATCACCAAGATAAAGGAGCGAGCGCGGAACAAATGGCTGGAAGGTGGTGCCGAACCAGGCCAGATCATGGCCTCTGGAGTGTTGCTCGATCCCGCCGCCCTCACCCTGGGGTTTGCCAGGCGCTTCGCCTCTTATAAGCGACCTACCCTTCTCCTGCAGGATATGGATCGGCTGAGAAGGATTCTCAATGATCCCTGGAGACCGGTTCAGATCATCTTTGCAGGAAAAGCGCATGGGGACGACCAGCAGAGCAAGATGCTCCTCCAGCAGGTATTCAATGCCGCCAAGGATAGAGTATCCGGTGGCAGGATTGCATTTGTCGAAGACTATGATGAGCTGCTGGCCCAGTATTTGGTGCATGGCGTCGACGTCTGGGTGAACAACCCCATCCCTCCCATGGAGGCGAGCGGAACCAGCGGAATGAAGGCTTCGGTGAATGGCGTTCCCCAGCTATCCGTCCTGGACGGCTGGTGGATTGAAGGGTACAATGGCAAAAACGGCTGGGCGTTCTCTGGTGCGGATGATGGGCTACAGAGAGATGCCAAGGACGCAGCCTCTATCTATACTCTTCTGGAGAAGGATATAGTGCCACTGTATTATAATCTGGGCGAGGATGGCATTCCTCATGGCTGGGTGACGGTGATGAAGGAGGCCATCAGGATGAACGGTCCAAACTTCTCTGCCACCCGCATGGCCAAGGAGTATACTGACAAGTTCTATCGCCAGGCCATCGATGCCGCCATGATGGAAAGGCAAAAGAAAGAACGAGGATTCGTAAAGCAGGATCTCTTCGGAAGGTTCTGATCGAACTCATGCCGATCTCCTGAGGCTCCTCGCTATTTGCTATGGGTGAACTTGAATCGCAAAAACTCTATGTCTCTGTGCCTCAGTGGTGAACCGCTACGCACTGACCCAACCATGGAGATGCAGAGGAACAGAGGCCATATCCTCTGCCTGAACTCACCCCATAATTCAGCGAAACCCTCTCCAGATACAGCTATCGATCTTTTGGTTAAGGCAGGATCCTGATCAGCTCTCGATCGGAATCAACCTCGATACAGGTTCCGTTCTTCAGCTGAAGGATGTCGGACGGTACCCTGTCCACCAGAGGGATGCCGCTGATGATGGCGCCTACGGCCACGATTGGCTCAGAGCGAAGGTTGATCATGGCCGCGGGGGCCAGATCTCTTTTCTTTAGCTGATAGATGACATAAGAGCCTACCGTAGATCCCTTTCCTCCGGGGAATATGAGCACCTTGCCGCTGATGCTCTCGCCATATAGCTCATGGCCGGGATCGACCACCATTCCCGTCCTGGGGTCGATATTCCCCAGAAATGAGATGGCCATTTTCGTTGCCAGTGACGGGCCGCTGGCAAAGCCTGAGGCCACCTTATGGCAGGAAATCTCCCTCACGATCTCTTCCTCCCCAAAGCAACATCGATGCACTCCTCCAGGCTGCCGAAGGTAGCATCCACCCCCCCCAGCCCGGGCAGGTATACCAGGGCCTTGCCGGAGTTGACCATCATCTTTTCAAATCCTTCTGTTGCGGGCGAAACCACCATACAGGTATCGCAAAAAACCCTGGCTCCGGATGATTCGATCCTGGCAACCAGATCGGGGCAGGCATCCTTGATCTTCCGGGCGGTGCAGACCCACATCTCTTTTTTCACCTTCTGCCCGGCCAGGAGATCGGCTATCCTCTCCAGCTCTTCTCCAGAGCAGTGAGGGCAACCCAGGGCCACTATATCGGCATCGTCTCCCCCGTGCTCATCATAGACCGCCTCGATCTCTTCCCACTCGATGCTGATCCTCTCGCATCCATCATAATTTGCGGTAGGCTCGGGCGGCTTGGGCGTGACGCCATCCACATAATAAAGGGCCACTGAGCCGCTGGCAGCCATCGCTGCCCCCAGGGCCTTTAGCTCGTCTTTAGTGGGAGAAGAGCGAAGACGGAAGAGGGGAACTCCATCCCCGACCTCTTTGCCAACCAGAAATCCAAGAGCACCATAGTCAGAGCCCTCAAGTTCCGCTTTCGCCTCGATGACATGGCTGGGCTGCCGGTTGTGATCCAGATGGTAGCCATATAAAGCGGTCTTGCCGATCAAGGCAGCAGCCAAGGCAGATGGTCCTCCCTCCCGATTGGTCCGGGCGCCAATAACCGAGTTGGCATAACAGACCGCTGAGGACTCGCTCCAGGCCAGGTGGTCTCCCCGTTCGGCCAGACTATCATAGATCTGATATGGAGTGCAGGTGCAGTCGATGATCACACCCAGCCGGCGGTAAGCCTCTATCGTCTCCCGCTGCTTAGAGGCAAATTCCTCGCTGATTCCCATCTCTTTGTAGCGAAAAAGGTCCATCCCGGCAGGATTGAGAATGCTGGGAACGACCACCTGGCCCTCAAGATCGGATATCCATTCCAGGCCAGCGTCCCCGATATTCTTGTAGGAGACCCCGGCGATCTGCACCGATCTCACAGGCACGAGCCTCTCTGCCCCATAAATGTCGCCCAGGGCGACCAGGATCTCCATCATCCGCCGGAGGGTCTCCCCCCGATCTCCCCGGTATATGGCCTCTTCATCGCGAGACAGATACATGCCCAAGACTTCTCCTTTTGGGTATAAATCCTTTCCAGAAGATCCCAGCTGAAACTAAACCAGGCGGAAGATGGGATGGGTGGCCTCGGGATAGACCTCCAGATCCCTTACCGCCTCTGCCACCAGAATATCGGCCATGGCCGCTGCCGGAAAGATGACCTCGCCGCTCTCAATGGGTCCATAGAGGAGAAAGTCGCCTCCCATGGCAAGCTGCATGCAGGCAGCTGCGGCATCGCAGCAGCTTCGGTTGCTCTTCATCCTATCCTTGAGCCACTGCCAGGAGCTGACTGCATTATGAATTCCCGAGCCAACAGGCAGTCCGAGGCGTGATTTGGCAACCACCGAGAAGCGCAGAGAGGACCCCGCTCCGCTGCCCATCGGCACCACCCCTGGATCGATGAGAATGTTGCTGATCCCAAGCCTCTTTGACAGGGGTATCAGCCCCTCGTCTCTCACCAGGCCACCATTCTCCAAGATCCGCATGGCTCCTTCCACTCCCGGCTCACCGGGATTGTAAGCGAGGATGATGGCGCTGTCAACCTCATTCTCCAGCAAGGCCCGGGCCTCGGCATCATCTGTGGCAATGCTTATGCTGTTATATATGGCTTTGTCTGCATACCCCAATTCCGAGAGCAGCGATAGGGCTAAAGAGCGAGTGCTCCTCTCTGCCGAGTCGACGATAAACGGCCCCGACCAGACCTCTTCCGCAAAATCCAGATACTTCTGCAGGGCGGAAACGGTCCGGGCATAGATATGTAGGACAAAAGGGCAACCGGTCTCACTGGAAAGCTCAGATTGGCGCAGAACTAGCCTCTCCGCTGCGGCCCGATCGAATATTCCTCGCTCATCATCCTCCACAATCCTGTGCCCCTGATAGAAGATGGTGCCGCAAAGGACGGTTGGCAGCTCTCCGGGCTGGCCTCCGAACCTTACCCCGGCCACATTCACTATGGTCTGCTCATTCTTAAACCGGAACATGATCTCATCCCTCGGAAGCAACCAGCCATATGGCCGTGTCCATGCTGACTCCCGCTCCAAATGTTAGATCGCTATCGCCTGATAACATCTCCTGACGGGCCGCCTTTCTCTTGATCACCTGGTAGGGCTCCTCTGGAAAAGGCATTGCGAGGTGATTGTATTGGGAGACTAGCTTTTCAATCTCTTTCATGTCCTCCAGGCCAATCCTGTCTATAAGCTCCACCTGCCGCTGAAAACGCTCGACGGCCTGAACGGAGAGGTTCTGAATGAAGGGTATCGCTCCCTTCGATCCGATTATCCTCCCTTTCTCATCGATTCCATTTTTATGGAGAGCGAGCAGAGTATTTCCTGGCAGATGGCCCTTCGACTCCACTCCGCAGACGATGAGAAACCTTATGTTGCTGTTGCTGATCACATTGGCCACTATCTTCTCCAATCCCAGGTTCTCAGTCTTGCAGGGTCCGGATATGGCTGTACCCCTGGGGTTGAAGACGCTGGCTAAAGTGACCACCGCCACTCCTGCTCTGGGGTCGCCTAACCGATATTCGCCTCGAACCGGCGGCCAGGGATCCAGATACCCCTGATTCGCATAGTCACATTCGATTTTTTTGCATTCCTCAGCCATATGGCTCCTGCAGATCTGATGATGGATTGATCCGCATATCTTTCTGGGTTGACAGATCGGCATATAATTGTTTCTGATTTCCACAAGAATGTCTCTCACTTAAATGGCTATGAAAAATTGAAATATCATGATACAGGATAAACATGCGTGATCTGAAATGGTAACTACTTCGCAGGAATTTGGTCATACAAAGAGATGGTGGCACTAAATGGCCTCATACAAGGAGAGAATCCTGGAAGTCATAGGGGAGTCTGAGGTGGGCCTGACCACGGTTGATGTGGCCAAAAAGGCAAGGGTCAGCAAGACTACAGTGATTAAGTATCTCTCTATGCTCAGCTCTGAGGGGGAGGTCGAGTTCGTGGAGGTGGGACCTTCAAAGCTCTGGAGGACGAGAAACACGAGCGCGAGGCATGGGGAAAGGAAGGAAGGGGCGATGAATGCGGAGGCATTTCCCATGATGGACATAGATTTTCATAACGGCGAGGACGAGACTATCTATTTCTCATTTCGGGTCAAAACGGAACAGATATGCAAACTGTTGAAGCGCGCCAAGAGATGCGAATGTGATACCACAGAGAGTTGATGGAGGATGAATTATATGCAAAGCAATGAGCAGCCCTCCATACCTAAGGAGGTCAAAGAATTCTTTCATGTCGATAAAGGCCAGACGCTTCTCATCAAGGGCATGCCGGGGACGGGCAAGACCACCCTCGCCCTGGAGATCATGAGCAGCCTATGCGAAGAGAGAAACGGAATATACATATCCACTCGAGTGGATCCAGCGCGGCTCTATGCCACAAATCCCTGGATCGAGAAGGTCCTCATGCCCAGGAACGTGGTCAATGCCACTCAAACCAAGCTCTTGGGTAGCCTGAATAAGACGAGCAAGGATCTATCCAACTATTATGCGGTCATGGACTTCTTTCGGCTCTTCTTCGAGGAGACGGAGGAGATGGACAATCCCATGATCATCATCGACAGCTGGGATGCAGTCCTCAACTACACCTCCCACTTGATAGGCACCTCTCAGCACAGCTTCGAGCAGAACATCTGTGAGTTTGCCCGTGATCTGGACACTCACCTCGTTTTCGTCTCCGAGTTCGCTGATGTTATGCCCCTGGATTACATCGTCGATGGGGTGGTGACCATGGAGCAGTTCAATCTGCCCGGCCACGCCGGAGGGAACATGAGGAACCGCTACGTCCGGCAGATCAAATTAGAAAAGCTGCGCGGGGTCAAGATCAATCAGAAGACCTACACTGTCACATTGCACAATGGCCGGTTCAGGTTTTTTGAGCCCTATCGGGAACATAATGATGCGCGAATCGTCAGCGATGGGGTGAGGGTTCCCGATCCTTCTGAAGACCGAATATCTACCGGCATCCCCGACCTGGATATCGTCACCGGCGGTCTGAAGTACGGCTCGTGCAACGTCTTGGAGATTAATCATGGAGTGGGCAAAAGGTATTATCAGATGCTGACCGCCTTGGCCTCAAATGCCATCAAGAACGGCCGGGGAGTGTTCATCCTCCCCAGCATCGGCTATCAGCTCAGTTCAAGGGACATCTTTGTGCCCACCAATGTTATCGTCTCCCAGCCGGAGGGGGATGACGCCAGGGCCTGGGGAAAGGATCTGCTGGAGAAGTGGGATGCATTGCGAGAAAGGACTGGCCGTCCCATTCTGAACATAATCGGCCTGGACTCCATTGAGTTCTCCTTCGGCTACAAGGAATCGCTGAATCTGACCAACCTGATGATCAGAAACTGGAAGGAGACCAACGACATCAATGTGCTGGTGGTAAAGAGCGGCCAGGAGAGCATGAACATGGCCATTCACACCGCAGACACCTATTTCCTGGTAAATGAGCTGAACGGAGGGCTCTGCCTCTATGGGGTCATACCCAGGACTGAGCCCTACAATATGATTTTGGAGGACAGGAATAGGATCAGCCTGACGCCCATTGTATAGGTGGGCGGAGCAAGTCCAGTTATTGCAGGATTTCATGGAAAAGGCTCGTTTCAGCGGCGAAAAAAAGGAGGTATGGTTTCTGGCTAATTTATCTGTGGTATGCTGCTTACCGCCTCCGGATTGGATAGTGCTGATACATCACCGGTATCCTTGCCCAGCGCCTTGGCCTTGATGACGCGGCGCATGATCTTGCCGGACCTGGTCTTGGGCACATCCTTGACGAAATAGACCTTGTCTGGATAAGCAACCGGGCCCAGGACCTTCCTTACGTGAGTGGAGATATCCTTCTTGAGCGACTCCTCCTCAACCACTCCTTCCTTGAGAATAATGAATGCAACGATCTTCTCGCCCTTGACCTCATCGGGCTCACCGATAACAGCGGCCTCTGCGACCTTGGGATGAGATACTGCAGCGGACTCAACCTCAGCGTTGGATATTCTATGTCCTGCTACCTTAAGCACATCATCTATTCTGCCCTGGATCCACCAGTATCCGTCTTTGTCACGGGTGGCCTTGTCTCCTGCCAGGTATGTGCCGGGCTTGACCTGCCAGTACATATCCCAGTACTCCTTCTTGTACCTGATCTCATCTCTGAAGAAGGCGCGGAGCATGGACGGCCAGGGGGCCGTTTGGACGATATTGCCCCCGTAGCCCAGTGGGACCGAGTTGGCATCCTCGTCGTAGATATCGGTGTTCATGCCGGGCAGCGGAAAGCAGACAGAACCCGGCTTCTCAGGTGTCATGGCCAGCGGTGCAACGACATGGCATCCTGTCTCGGTCTGCCACCAGGTATCCATGATAGGTGCCTGGTCGGAGCCTATGTTCTTTCTGAACCACATGTAGGCCTCTGGATTAAGCGGCTCGCCTACCGATGCCAGAATTCTGATGCTGGACAGGTCGTACTTCTTGACGAATTCCTCACCGGATTTCATAAACATCCTTACAGCGGTGGGTGCGCTGTAGAATACAGAGACGCCATACTCCTCAATGATGGACCACCAGCGGCCCAGATCCGGGAAGTCGGGAGAGCCTTCGTACAGGATGCTGGAGGCACCCAGGATCAGCGGACCGTAGATCACGTAGGAGTGTCCGGTGATCCAGCCTGCATCAGCCGTGCACCAGTAGACGTCATCATCGTGGACATCCAGCACCCATGAGGTTGTCTGGGCTGCACCAACAGCATATCCGCCGTGAGCGTGCTCAATACCTTTGGGCTTGCCGGTTGTGCCGGAGGTGTACAGAATGAACAGCCTATCCTCCGGATCAAGCGGGACGGTTTCACACTTGGTGGACTGGCCAGCTACGAAATCGTCATAATAGACATCTCGGCCCTCAGTCATGGGCACAGAGACTCCTGTCCTCTTGACTACTATCACCTTCTTAACGGAGGGTGAGTTCTTCAAGGCCTCATCGACATTAGGCTTGAGGGGCAGGGGTTTTCCGCGCCTGTAGAAGCCGTCGGCAGTGACGACGACCTTGGCCTCGGCATCGTTGACCCTGCTGGCCAAGCCGCCTGAGGAGAATCCAGAGAACACCAGTGTATGAATAGCTCCGATCTTGGCGCATGCCAGCATGGTGATGGGCTGCTCTGGAATCATAGGAAGGTACGTAACAACTCGGTCTCCCTTCTCTACTCCCACGCTCTTGAGGGCGTTGGCCAGCCTGTTGACTTCTCTATAGAGCTGATAGTAGGTGATAGCTTTTGCATCGCCCACGGGCTCGCCGACGAAGTAGTAAGCTACTTTGTTGCGTTTCTCGGAGTGGGCATGCCTGTCAACTGCATTGTAGGCCACATTGACCTTGCCGCCAGTAAACCACTTGTAATGGGGCTTTTCGGAATCGTCGAGAATCTGGGTGTAGGGCTTGAACCAATCGACGAAGGTCCTGGCCATCTCATCCCAGAATTCTATGTAATTGTCCGAGCACCACTTGCGCATTTCATTCTCAGTCTTGAAGCCCTTATTCTTCATCCACTGATACGAATTCGAGTGCTCAATAATCCATTGCGGAGTATTGAAAATCCTTGTCTCTTCCTGGAGAACAGCCGTTTTTGCCGTATCCGATTTCATATTATAACATACCTTATTATGGTATATTAGGATTTCGCTCCATCTCTTATTTCAAACCATCATCCGAAAAGAAACATATCTGCAGCCGTTTCTGCGACATCACGAAAACTTTATCAATCAAATATTATGTTAATATCATCTTGTGAAACAATTATCTGTACTAGTGGAAGATGATGTTCTAGAGGCTATCGAGAAGCGCATATTGGCCTCTGGCCGCAGCAAGAGCGACGTCGTCAGGGATCTCCTAATAATCGGCCTGAAAAAACCTCCCACTTCCGCATACAGAGATCTTGTAATGGATGCCATTGCAGCACATGAAAAGAGATTTCACGCAACGGAGAAAACTGAGGAACCATGAAGAATAAGAGATGCAAAAGTCAAACAGCGCACCCCGCT
>NZ_DAIK01000064.1:0-25266 GCF_002496085.1 Methanosaeta sp. UBA458
GCCTCGGCCATAAACATTGAGAGCCAAGCCACCAGGCCTATAACCAGAAAATATCTATTTAGTCCTTTCATATTTATCACCAAAGATTGCTCAGTCGAATGTCCATGTCATGCTGTTCGCTTGTCTTAATCTGACAACATCGCTCCGACCACGACGACATACTAACAGGTTCCTGATCGAGAGATGATTGAAGTGCGGTTTCAGTTTCAGTTAGATTATTGCTCTGAATTGCCCAGGAGCATTCCTTAAAATGTTATCTTGATGATCATTTATTAATGTTTTGCACTGAAGCGCCGGAGCCTTCGGAGAAGGCTCAATTTCTGGTTCCTCACTGTTTTGTATGGATGAGATGGAAATCTGAAGCCTAATCCAATCAAGAATGAAAATCGTTATCCTGAGGTTACCCATATGAAACAGCGAAGAGCCAGCACGATGGTTTTACGGTTTCGGCTCTCATTCTATCAACAGGGTATAGGCCATATCCCTCTTGAATCTCTTTGTATGTTCGCTCTTGTTGATTATATTTCCCTGGACATCCCTTTGGGAGATGCTGATGGTGTGAGTCTTGTCTGCACTTAGAGTGAAGCTGGCAACGCCATCAATAGACCCATCTCCCACATCGCTGCTGTAGAAGGCCCCGTCCAGATAGACGTCATATCCTTTTATCCTCTCGCTCTTTATCGTCACCATTGCCCTTCCAGTGGAAATGGTCCCTACATCCAATGGCGAGACCGAAGCGTTATCGGACTTTGCGACCAGGTCCAAGATCAGGGCATTACCAGGCTCGCTCTTCCGAGCTGCTATCATGAAGTATCGCCCCTCTTCCTCTGCCCTCAGCCTGAGGAGATGATATCCTTCAAGGAGATTGAAGCTCCAGCGATCTCGTGTGCCGCTGGCATAAGAGATCAAATAGACGTCCACTTCGCCATACTCGGGCATATAAATGATTATATCCACATCCTCTCCCTGGATGGCTTTGAGGTAGTGGCTCCACTGCAAGTCATTTCGAATCCAGAGCTGGCATGAGAATGGTAGGGAGACAAGCTCTGAGAAGTTCAAAAGATGCGATCCGATATTAAGCGAAGGAGTCTCGGCATCGCCCGGATTGAAGGCCAGAGGAGCAGATAGCTCTGTGGCCATTTTATCATCCTCCCCTGCCTCATCGCTGACCCAGGGGGCTTCTGTCCAGCTATAATTGGACTTGGGCAAGGCTTGAGCCGATGCAGCCAGGAGCAGGATCACAATCATCAGACCGATCAATTCTCTAAGGGGGATGGAGATTGGATGCAGGCGCAAGCGTCCCATGGCTTACATCGTCTCCAGGGCGGATATGCCCAGGGTCTCCAGGGTGGTTCGCAGGGCGTTTCGGGCCGCTTTAGCCAGAGCCAGCCTGGCCTCCCGAAGCTCAAAAGATGCATCCAGCACTGGGCTGTAGCGGTAGAAGAGGTTGAAGCTCTCCGCCAGCTCGCGGGCATATGTGGCCAGATGATGGGGCTTTAGCTCGCATGCTGCCCTGTCGATGACCAGATCGAACTGGGCGATCTTCTTGATCAGGGCGACCTCATAATCGCTTACCAGCAGATCAGCCTGGAACTTTTCACTCTGTTCGCCTTTGCGAAGGATGCTGCAGGCCCGGGCATGGGAGTACTGGATGAAGGGGGCTGACAGCTTCTCGAAGTCTAAGGCCTGCTTCCAGTCGAAGGTGGTGGCCTTGTCCGCGGATACCTTTACCACATCGTAGCGCACTGCACCGCTGGCTACCTGGCGGGCCACCTCCTTTAAAAACTCCGGGCTCTCATCAGGCCGGCGGGCCCTAACCTCTTCCATAGCCTGTTTTTCCACCTCATCCAATAGCTCGTCCGCGGAGATGAACTTGCCCTTGCGGGTGCTCATGGAGCCTGTAGGCAGAGAGACGAACTCGAATATCACCACCTCCGGCTCGCGGACGCCTAAAAGGCCCAAAGCCACTCGCAGCTGTCCGGAGACCAATTTATGGTCCGCTCCAAGGATATCCACAGAGCGATCGGAGTTGGCCGACTTCCAGCGGTGGTAGGCCAGGTCGCGAGTGATGTATAGCGATGTCCCATTGGCTCTTTTCAGGACCATCTTCTTCTCAAAGCCATAATCATTCAGGTCCAGCTGAAGAGATCCCTCATCCCAGGCGACAAGGCCGGTCTTCTCCAGGCTTTCTACGATCTCGGCCACGCTGCCATCCCGCACGAACTCCGACTCCCAGTGGTAGCTGTCGTGGCGGATGTTCATCCTCTGCAAGGTCTGTTCTATTCCGCCGATAGCATAACGAACGGCAGACTGGACCTTGGCGGTGACATCCGGATCGCCTGCCTCATAGAGCTGGATCACCCGGTCTGCCTCCTCCCGGATGGCGGGATTGGCCTCCATCTCCTTGTTTGCGGCGATGTAGACCCGAGCTATGGCATGATCAGCTTTGATGGAGTCGAGCTGGAAGTGATCGCAGCCCACCACCACCATCGCTTCCTGGCGGCCCATATCGTTCACATAGTACTGGGCGTCGACGGTGCAGCCCGCCCGGCGCAGTATTCTGACCAGGGTATCGCCAATCACTGAATTTCTGATATGGCCCACATGGAGCGGCCCGTCCGGATTGGCTGAGGTGTGCTCCACTATGACCTTCTCGTTCATCCTCCCCGTCCAGGCATTGTCTGCCAGGGCCTGGTTCAAGACAGCATTCAGGAACGCTCGGTTCATGAAGAAGTTGAGGTAGGGGCCGGCAAGCTCCACCTTTTCTACATAGCGGAATTCATGGGGGATCGCCTGGTGGATCTCTCCAGCTATGGCGGCCGGGCTCTTCTTGAGGACCGGTGCCAGGCGGAAGGCCACTGAAGAGGCCAGATCGGCATGGGGGGTAAGCTCAAGCCCCAGGCTGTTTATACCCGCCTCTGGCGCAAAGCCACAGCGATCGAGGGCGCTTTTCAGCAGGCCCTCGACCTCGCTCATAAAATCAAGAAACATGGAAACACCATAATTAAATCTGAGTCCTCTGAAAGGATGAATCGATATAAGGATTACGTTGCGATTTTTTTGTCTCAAACTTCACCGATCAGAGGCTCTGCCGCCTGGATCCGGGCTCTGTCCCCCGGCGCAAGGAGAGGCCTGCACCTCCTTCAACCTGATGATCCAGCACTAGACCCGCAGGAGCATTGCGGTGCTGGATGCAAGCTATGGAGGCAGCACCAGCTTCAGAGCGCCTGTCAGCTTGTGCAGTGGTCTTGGATGAGATCATCCGAATGAGAGGAAGACGGCAAATTCGCATGAACTCCGATTCCATATAAGCATTCAGGAAAGTATAATATCTTTGGCTATTTACTTTAGAATGGGATTTGTAATGAAATTCTTCGCAGTTTTTCTGGTGCTGCTGTTGTGCGCCCCAGCCCTTGCCTCGATGGAATCGAGCGGGGTTGAGGCCACCACAGCCGTGACTCTGCCTGTCGACTCTGTCACCGTTTATCCGGACGGCCTGATGGCAGTGAAGCGCATGGGAACCCTGGACACAACTGTCGGCGAGCATAAGTTCGTAATCAACATTCCTGATGCAGCCGACAAGAGCTCCGTCCTCTTGAGCGTGAGCAATGCCAGCGTACAGAGAGTGGTTTATGACTCCAATCCCGTTTACGCTCTGAACATCTCTTCCTCGGGACCGCAGGACTTTGCGCTCAGCTATCTGATGCACAGTGCAGGCTTCTGGGAGCCCAGATACGATCTGCATCTCGCCAATGATTCCGTTCTTCTGAATGCAAACGCCGTCGTCCGCAATCGTGGCGGAGAGGACCTGAAGAACGTGCGACTCAAGCTGGTGGCCGGACTGCCTCTTGCCGTCGAGCCGATATACAGGTCCGCACAAATCCAGCAGGCATATGCGGCCGAAGCAGCGTTAAACGAGGCTTTTGATCTGGCAGCTGCCCCAGAGGGCTCATCCTCAGGCGAACTGGAGACGCTCTACATCTTCGAGCTGGAGGGCAGAAAGGATCTGGCCATGGACAAGGAGATCGGATTCCCGCTCTTCCAAGAGAACGTACCTCTGGTCAGGGTCTACACCTGGAATGCCTACCTTCAGGAGGAGGGGCCTGCAGTGGAGGAGATCCGGGCCAATAACACCATGAAGAACCCCTGGCCTTCCGGGACGGCGCTGCTCTACAGAAATGACGACTATGTCTCCACCATAGACATGCCCTACACTGCATCCGGGACCAATGCCACCCTTGTCATCGGCCCGTCTGCGGATCTCAAGGTTACGAGAAAGCTGAAGGACTACAACGTCACGGAGAAGATCCGGGCCATCACGTCCAACGGACGGAATCATACCGTAAAAGAGACCACTGAGACCTGGACCTATCACCTCAAAGTCGAGAGCAATCTGGACCGTGCGGCCACTTTAGAGGCCACAGACAACCTGCCCCAGGAGGCGGAGATGATCGACGTCACCCCCAAGCCCGCCGAGACCACGGCCACCAGCCTGAAATGGCGGCTGCAGCTATTGGCGCGGCAGAAGACGGCCATCGACTACAGCTATCGAGTGGTAACGACGGAGAGCCTGGATGGTTCGTCCTAGGAATTTGGTGTAAACAATAGCTAACGGCGATTCAACCATAAAATAATCAAGAGACCATGGGATTCAAATCTCATCCACGATGAGCTCATCCCCTGTCTTGAGCCCATGGTCTTTAAATCAGTCACAGGCTCCAGTGGCCGAACCAGGATCATCTCCTGGGAAGTGATAAGCTCGGGCGGGATGTCCTTTCAAGGATTATCTTTGGGTGCCCGGCTCTCTCTGCTCATGCCCGCCATAATCGTAGTCATATCTCTCTTTATCAGAACCACTGTGAGCCTGCTGTCCGGATTCAAAGGCGGACTGGTGGATAGCCTGCTCATGAGGCTGGCGGACATGAAAAGCTCTTTCCCCGGACTCCTGCTCACCCAGGCATAATAGGCATGCTGGGGCCTAGGCTTTTTTACGCAGTGATCGCCATGAGCATATCCGGCTGGACAGGATACGACCGGATTATCCGGCGGATGACCCCATCCTTCCAGGAGACGGAGGCCCACAATATGAGATGCAGCGAAGGCCAGGCAGTCCTGGCCTTTAATGATGGCGATGAGGTGGCGATTAAAGCCTTCTGCGCTCAGGTTGAAACTGAGCATCCCACCTGTGCGAAAGAGCACCCGCATGATACCTCAAATAAAGGCAATCACTGGCGCTATATCTAATGTCTTGGGAAAGATCAAGGGCTTGAGGGATGATATCCAGCCCGGATATGCTGACAATCTCAGGCAGGTACAGGCCGATGTCCGAGCAATTAAGGAACGCTTGGGTATACAGTGAAAAGCAGCAACATCACGCCCTGCGGCAGAGCTGGCTTGACTGGATCGAGCAGGACGGGTGGGCCGGGCGAGCGCTCGTGATGCGCAGCCGCGCGGGTGCAACGGGCTGGATATTTTTATCCAGAGCAAATCGAATATAATAAATAAGGGGAACGCAGTAGACTACTTGTTGCATTTAAATGATAACAATCAGTTGTGATGGGTGGTTTCAATGAGCGAAGTAATGGCAAAGCCCGGCTTTCAGGAGCTTATCGAGTCTTTAGAGGCTCTGCCCATCGAAGATCGGGAAATGCTTGTCGAGATTATCAATAAACGCATCATTGAGCAGCGTCGAGAACGCCTGGTTGCAGATATGAAAGAATCTTTGGAAGCCTGCAGGCGAGGCGAGGTTCATACGGGTACTGTGGATGACCTCCTGAAGGATCTCGAAGAGGATTTGAGAGAGTGAGGCGGCTCATCTGGGCCAAAGCCTTCCGCCGAGCCCTCAAAAGAATTGTCAAACAGAGGCCGGATATTTTGCCGAAGGTTGAGAAGGCATTGCGCCTCCTGGCTGAGGACCCTTTTCATCCTGAGCTGCATTCTCATAAATTGAAAGGGCAATTGGAGAGGATGTGGGCCTGCAGTATAGATTACGATAATCGTATTCTCTTCATGTTCTTGAAGAATCCTGATTCAGGGGCGGATGACGTACTTCTTGTCTCGATGGGAACTCACCAAGAGGTATATTGACCATGTGACTTCGCCTCAGGCTCTGCAGTCGATTTCTTTTTAGTATCTCTGCCGCAGGATCTGCTCTTTTCTTGGCAGCGTCTCTGGCCAGCCTGGGATTCACGGGCCTGGGGCCTAGCCGCCCAGCGCAGAGTGGGGCTTGATGATCAGCGATTCCAGGGTTGATATTTTCTGCGCCTACCGGAAGATTGGTCTAAGAGATGGAAGTCATTTGAGAAAAAGCTAATACTCTTTACCACTCATTAAGAATGAGGTGTTCTTATGAAGCCCTATGCAATTATTCTAGTGCTGTTGTTATGCGTTCCTGCCTTGGCCTCGCAGGAGGCGAGCGAAGTCGAGGCCACAACCGCCATTACCCTGCCCGTGGATTCCGTCACCATCTATCCTGACGGCCTGATGGCAGTTAAAAGGACGGGACTTTTGGATGTGACCGAGGGAGCTCACAAGTTCGTGGTCAATGTTCCGGATAAGGCCGATTTCGGCTCTGTCCTTCTCTCGGTGAGCAATGCCACCACCGATAGGGTGGTCTACGAGTCAGATCCCATCTATACCCTGAACATATCGTCCGCTGGATCGCAGAGATTCGATCTGAGCTATCTCATGTATAATTCCGCTGCCTGGAAGCCCATATACGACCTGCACCTCAGCGAGGATCAGGTGCTGGTGAAGTCCAATGCCGTGGTGAGCAACCGGGGAGGAGAGGACCTGAAGAACGTGCGCCTCAAGCTGGTGGCCGGTCTCTCTCCAGAGGTGCATGCCTATCCTGCTGCACCCAGAAGCGCAGGTGCGGCAGATGCCAAAATGGCGTATGCGATGGAAGAGGTGGCATATGAAGCCGCCCCGGATCTTCCGGCCACGGGCGAATTGGAGACGCTTTATATTTTCGAGCTGGAAGGACGAAAGGACCTGGCCATGGACAAGGAGATCGGATTCCCCCTCTTTGAGAAGGAGTCACCCCTGGTGAGGATCTATACCTGGGATGCCAGCCGGCAGTCTGAGGGTCCGGCAGATGAGGAGGTCCGTATCAATAACACCCTGGAAAATCCCTGGCCCGAGGGGAAGGCCATGCTCTACCGCAATGGCGAATATGTCTCCACCATCCAGATGCCTTATACTCCTGCCGGCACCAACGCCTCCATTGTGGTGGGCACCTCTGCCGATCTGAAGCTGGAGAAAAAGCTCTCCGACTATAACAAGACCGAAGAGATCAAAGGGATAAGCACGCCTGAGGGTAACCGCACCGTCAAGGAGATCAGACAGGCCTGGACCTATCACCTTTCGATCAAGAGCAACCTGGACCGGACTGCAGATTTGGAGGTAACGGACACTGTTCCTCAGGAGGCGGTGATGATCTCAGTCTCCCCCGAGCCCGATGAGAGAACTGCCACCACCCTGAAGTGGAAGCTGGAGGTCATGCCCCGCCAGGAGATGTCAATCAACTACACCTATCAGGTGAAGACGACAGAGAGTCTGGACAGAGAATACTAAACCAGACCTCTCTCTTTTTTCTGCAAAAAAAATTGATCGGCCAGTGGACAGCAGCGTTAATCCACCTGGACCTTCTGAGCATTCACCACTACCAATTTCGGAAGATGCACCTCCAGGATGCCGTCCTTGAACATTGCCCGCACCTGCTCTGGCTTGACCTCCGCCGGCAGCTTGATCTCCCTTTTTAGGCTTATGGAATTGAGCTCCTGGCGCAGATATCGGCCCTCCCTGGGACTGGCCTTGGCGTCGACATACAGGCTGTCCTCGGTCACCCTCAGGTCGATCATATCCTTGCTGGCGCCGGGCAGGGCCACCAGAGCGATCAGCTCTACATCAGCATCTATGAGGTCAAGAGGTGCGCGGTCAAGGCTCTTCGTCTCAGATATCTCGCCCGTCACATCGCCCAGGATCTTCTTCGCCGCCTGGCTCGCCTGGCTGGACATTCTCGCCGCCTCGACTGCGGCTTTGCCGATCATGCGTTCCAGATCACTGGTGCCTGAAGAATCGGATCTCATAACTTAAAATAGCGCTCTGTTCTCATAAAACCTTTTGCATTCACTGCAATTGCGCTCCCTGGAAGCGTCCGTAGCCTGGTCCGACCGCCAGATCATCATCCCAGACCACACTGCCCCTTATGATCGTCATCCTGGGAAATATGGCCTTCATCCCCTCATAGGGGGTCCAGTCCGCCCGGCTGTGCAGTCGATCGGCCCTTATCTCCGCCACCCTCTTGGGGTCGACTATCACCAGATCGGCATCCTTTCCCACTTTAATAGCTCCTTTTCCAGCCAGGCCAAAGATCCTCGCCGGCCTGGTGGCCAGGGCATCCACCAATCGGTCCAGGCGGAGAAGATTTCTCCTCACAGCGAAAAGCATAAGCGGCAGCATGGTCTCCACCCCAGGGACCCCTGCTGGTGCCTCCCAGATGTCCTCTCCCTTCTCCTCCGGGAGATGGGGTGCATGATCCGAGGCTAAAATATCGATGCTGCCAGTCCTCAGCCCCTCCCAGAGCCGTTCGCTGTCTGCCTTACCCCGCAGGGGTGGATTCATCTTCAGCAATGATCCCTGCTTTTTATAGTCCATAACATTGAGAAGGAGATGATGAGGGGTGACCTCGCAGGTCAGTCTCGAGTTGGCATTATTATGAGCTGCACTTTTTGGCTCGGCTGCAACAGTCTCCTCTCTTGTCCATTCCTGCCTGGTCCTCTCAATCAGATTCAGTCCCTGGCCGCAGCTTATGTGGCAGATATGCAGACGGTCCGACCAGCCTGAGACCTTCTCAATGGCCTGAACCTCAGCCTCCACCGGCCGGGCGAGGGAGTGAACCTCAGGATCCTGCCGGCTGGATAGGGCCATTGCCATCTCTTTAATAATAGAGCCATCCTCAGCATGAATCGTAGCCAGCAACCCCAGTCTCTTCGTCTCGGCGAGAATCCGAACAATCTCAGGATCGCTGTGCTCATAGCAGAATATCTCCCCGATGGCCTGGGCTCCAGCCTTCTTCAACTCCTCGATTTTGCCCGGACCGCCATTGATGCAGTAGTCCACCACGGAGCTGGCTCGCGCCCGCTCCAGCTTCATCTCGAATGAGCTGCGGTCTAGGGTCCTCGGATCGGTGTTCGGCTGGTCGATGACCGTGCTGACCCCTCCCGCTGCTGAGGCTGTTGATCCGGAGAGCCAGTCCTCTTTGTAGCTTGGCCCGGGATCACGAAAGTGGACATGAGCATCGATGCATCCCGGCAGGACCAGCATTCCCTGAGCATCGATCTTCTCTGCCGCCCGGTGCGGGCCGCCCAGGGCAGCGATCCTCCCCTCTTTGATCCAGATATCGATGCTTTTCAGCCCGTTATTTGTATAGACCAAGCCGTTTGATACCGCCAGATCAAAGTTTATATCCAAACCTCCTGAGCAAGAGGCGTCTCTCTTCCACCTGTTGGTCGTTCTCAGCGCCCCTGGGCACGAAGCCGTCGATCACGCCCATGATCCCTCGTCCGAGATCGGTCTCGGCCACCACCACCTCCAGGGGGTTGGCAGTAGCGCAGAATATGCCGCAGACCTCCTGGATGGATTTGATGGCATTGAGAACGTTTATCGGAAAAGCCCCATTCATCAGCAGCACGAAGGTATGGCCACAAGCCAAACACAGAGAGTTTTTCTTTGCCGCCTCGACCAGCTCCAAGTCATTTCCCTCTGAGCGCACCAGGCAGTCGCCGCTGGCCTCAGAGAATGCTATGCCGAACTTTGCCCCGGGGGCGGTTCCTGCCATAGCCTCGTAGAGGTCCTCTGCCGTCTTTATGAAATGGCTCTGTCCCAAAACCAGATTCGATCCCTCTGGGATTTCCATCCTTACGACCTTAAGTTCCATATTCAACCCTTCGAGGATCACTATTGCCGCTGTCAGGACTTATACTTTGGTCTGAGAAGCCCGCCTATTTTCTCAGGCCCTTCTTAGGCCCATGAGATTGAACTGCCAGCTTTCTGGTCTTCCTCAGGATGAACCAGGATGTTAGATAGTATATAGCCATAAAGAGCACAGCAGAATAGACCGCCATGGCAATGGATTCTGTGAAGCTCATTCTCAACAGAAAATAAGAGTATGGAATATAAATCAGCAGCACAAAAGCCGCGGCAATGGCTGCCTGCTGAATCAGTGCATACTGCCGAAAGCGCAGGATGATCGCCGAATAGCTCAAACTGGGAAAATTCACCAAGGATCTTTCACCTCTTCCTCTTTGAGCATACCCTTACGGACCATATAAAGCCTTGTCCACCAGAGATTGGCCAGGGGGGCTAAGACGAGCAGACTCACCAGACTGGTGGCCAATGACAGCAGCTGATATGCCACCTCGTTTCCCGAGGAGATTAAGCTGCCAATCATCTGCAAGACCACGGATAGAGCCATCACCACCAGCCACAGAATCAGGACGTCGAACTTGTTGTAGCGGAAGAAATCTATTCCTGCCCTTATGGCCTGCACCGGCCCTGCGCCCTCCAGCACCAGAGCATAAGGTGCAAGGGCTAATATGACTGACAGGATTAGGGCATAGAGGATGAACAGCATAAATCCAGCCAGGATCATTCCCAGCCCCTCGAGATTGTCAAGATTTCCGGATAAGGCTAGAGTAAGCTGCCCCATACCGGGGAGGAGGAAGATGAGCCCGGCCATCGTCGCCAATCCCATGATGAGGCTCAAGAGAAACATATTCCAAAAGTGCTTCCTTCCAGCGGACCACATGGCTGCCGTTCTCGATTTGCCCTCCACAAGAGCCTGCCTGGCCATGCCTATAGCTCCGGCATTGAAGTACGATCCCACTAATGAGAGGACCACAATCATGCCCAGGAAGAGGATTAATATGGGGAGAAAATCCTGCCAGTCCATCCCGGCAAATAACCCCTCCATCACCTCAGCATCCTCCAAATCCTCCAAATGAGTCCAGTCTTCACCCAGAAATGGCATTGCAGCCAGGAACATGGCGATAAAAAATGCGGCGACGATCAGGATCGAGGCGAAACCGCTGAATATAAAGGGAACGCAAAGGTTGAGGTTCTTCTTCCAGATGCCAAAGCCTTTTCCTATCAACTTTCCAATCTCTTCCATCTCATTCCTCCTCCTGTCTTCTGTTTCATGTGGCCAAAATGCTGCAATGGCTTTATAGCTTTTCCCTCCGATTATCTCAGTCCCTGATGCAGAGCGCGGATTTGCCAGAGACGGTTTGAGTCTCTTTGCCAATGCTGCACAAAGATCATTCGATGGTCCTTTGCGTCTTCATCGTTTATCATCCCCTTTCTGACCATATAATGCTTTGTCCATAACTGGTTTATGAGAGGAGCCAAGACTGGTTGCTGCGCCGGTATCGTTCTCAATCCTACTCCTATTATTTGCACAACTCCCAGTATAAGGCATCAGATATGATCTTGAGGAAGAGAACATCGATTCTATTTTAATAAATTTTCATGGTGGGCTTCTTGTCCGTCTATCTCCTTAACTAGCTGGGGGAGAAAGATACCAATATCCGTAACGAGTCCAATTGCCTGGGCAGAACCTCTGTCCATGAGCTTAGTCACCGTGGCAGGGTTGATATCGATGCATATAGTCTTTACGAAGGATGGTAAAAGATTGCCCACCGCAATGGAGTGCAGCATTGTCCCAAGCATAATGGTCATTTCCACACCCTGCAGTGCCTTATCCATAGCATACTTGGCCTCCACCGTATTCGTTATAACCTCTGGAAGTGGGCCGTCGTCACGAATGGAGCCCGCCAGGATGCAAGGAATGCCTTTCTTGATAGCCTCGTAAATTATGCCGCCCTTGAGCTTGCCCTCGGCTATGGCGTTTTTGATGGATCCGCTGGCCATAATCTCGCTTATGGCATAGAGGTGATTTCGATGCCCTCCGGAGATGGCATTTCCCTCGCAGTTCATCCCGAGACTGGTGCCAAATAGCTGCCGCTCGATATCATGGACCGCTACGGCATTTCCAGCCAGAAGAACGTCGATGTAGCCCTCTCGAATCAGCCAGGCAAGCGAGGGCGCAGCCCCAGTATGCACTAACGCCGGACCGCAGACCACGGCGATCTTTCCGCCTGCCTTTTTAGTGCGCACGATCTCTTCAGCCAGTTGCCGCACCAGCTCGCAGCTGGGCCGCTCTGAACTGACATCATTGGACATGAATTCGAAGTACGTTTTTTGGCGTGGCCTCTCCGGCGGAACTACCTTGACCCCGGCGGTACCTATGACCACCCGATCGCCCTTCTTGATATGGCCGATGGGCGTGCAAATGGCCCTACCATCCTCCAGCACCACCAGACAGTCCATGTGGTTGTGCTCCACCTCTACCCATGTACCCTGGTAGCGCACATAGGTGGGATGATTGGTGGTCGAGTAAAATCCGCGAGGCACAACCATATCCCTTGGCGCAATCTCGGTCTTGACATCCACCATCTCCACCATCCGGGCTCCCAAGGCATGCAACTCCAGGAGTATGCGGTCCAGATGATACCCATCCTCGCCGGCGACAGTTATCTGGATATAGCTGGTGTCATTCTTCTTTAGGCCTATGCGGAAGTTCTTGATTTCGAACTCACCCCCCATATCCATGATCTTATCCAATACTTTAGCAAGCATTTGCGAATCAATGAGATGGCCATTCATCTCGATCTCAGCAAGCTCTCTCATAACCCCACCCACAATAGAATTATCCTGCAATCTCCTCTCCATCGAGCGGATAGGCGCCGTCCTCGTCATGGATCTCCCTTCCATTTAGGGGTGGATTAAATACGCATGCAAGCTTCATTGTGGTCTTCGCTCTAAGGATGTGGCGGTCGTTTTTATCAAGCACATAGATAGTCCCGGGTGCGATTCGATAGATCACGCATGCTTGTTCGACACCCCCCGGCTCACCAATTCGCACGGCATCTGCCACACCACCGTCATCTGTTCCATCCAGGACTTCCACCTCTCCTTCTCCTTCGATGCAGTAGACAGATTCGAGATGGTTTTTATACCAGATGTGGGTCTCCGTCCCCGGATAGATGGTTGTTATGTGGAAAGAGAATCCCATACAGTCCCCCTTCAGCAGGAGACGGACGCTCTCCCAGTTCTCGGCGACTACCCTCCGATCGGACCTCTCGGCGTCCTCGAGATTTCTTAATATCATGCCAGAACCTCGATATCGCTATCCATCTTTCTCGTCGCTTTAAGACGCATTTTTTCCATCACATCTCTTATGCTCTCTTCTAGTATGGACAGGCCCTTATCGAGCTCGTGGTCGCTTATCGTGAGCGGTGCCAGAAACTTGAGGACCTGGTCCTCTGCCCCAGATGTCTCTATTATCAAACCCTTCTCAAATGCGACATGGGAGATCATAGATGCAATCTCACCCGTCCTGCAATCGAGAGCCTGGACCATCCCCCGGCCACGGGCAGAGAGCGTTCCCGTATCGTCGAGGTCAACCAGCTTATCAAAGTGCTCCCTGACGAATTCACCTTTCATTCTCACTTTCCTTGAGAACGAGGCATCACTCCAGTACTCTTCAATCGCCGCTCTCGCGGTGACGAAAGCCAGGTTATTTCCCCGAAACGTTCCGTTGTGTTCGCCGGGTTTCCATTGATCAATACCTGGTTTCATCAGGACCATAGAGAAGGGTATGCCGTAACTGCTTAGCGACTTTGAGAGGATAATGATATCTGGTGAGATCTTAGCTTCCTCGAAGCTAAAGAAAGTCCCTGTCCTTCCACATCCTACCTGGATGTCGTCGATGATCAGGAGGATACCGTGCTTTCGGCAGATCCTCTCCAGAGATCTCAGCCACTCTGAAGTTGCTACATTTATTCCGCCCTCGCCTTGGATCGTCTCGACAATCACTGCCGCCGGCTGGTCAAGGCCGCTGCTTCTGTCTGTTAGCACCTTATCCAGGTACTCGGTTGTATCGACCTCTTCACCCATATAGCCATCGAAGGGCATAAATGTCGTGCCATGCAGCTGTATGCCGCATGCGTCTCTGAAATAGCTGTTTCCGGTTGCGGCGACCGATCCGAGGGTCACGCCGTGAAAGCCATTCGTAAAGGAGATGATGGTCGACCTTCCCGTGACGTTTCGAGCAATCTTCATCGCAGCCTCGACAGCGTTCGTTCCGGTCGGTCCGGTGAACTGCATCTTGTACCTCATGCCTCTTGGCTTGAGGATCAGGGAGTCGAAGGTCTCAATAAAGGCCTGCTTTGCCTCCGTCACGAGGTCGAGGCTGTGGACTATCTTGTCCGACTCTATGTATTCGAGCAGCTTCTCCTTGATAGCTGGATTGTTATGGCCATAGTTGAGGGCACCAGCACCTGCCAGGAAATCGATATACTCACGTCCTTTTTCGTCCTCGATGGTGGCTCCTTTGGCTTTGGTGAATACCACCGGGAAGCGACGGCAGTAGCTTCGAACTTCTGACTCATGATTATTCACCATGCTAATATCATTCTCATTTCCTTCTTTTTCCGCTTCCATCCTAGTATCCTTCATGATAGTGTCACCTCATCCGTTCATCTTGAACGGCCCTATATTGAACAGACATTCTGCTTCGTGATCAAAATCCCCGAAATCAGATTCAGAGAAGCAATCAGAAACATCACAATGAGCGTCTAGCTCTTGTGCAAGCCCCCTGAAGAGCCTCTTTGATGCCTCATTCGACGGCGATATCGTCGTCTCGATATATCGGCAGTCTCTCGTCGAAGGCCTATTCAATACATCAAATAGCATCCGTTTTGCGATGCCTCTATTCCTGGAATCGACATCTACAGCAATCTGCCAGATGAAGAAGACGTCCCATCGGTCCGGTGGTCGGTAGCCTGAAAGGAATGCTACGATCTCCCCTCCCTCTTCAGCGACAACGCATGTGTCAGCAAAGTCACGGCAGAGCAGGAGATAGCAGTAGGTTGAATTGATATCCAGCGGCTTGCAAGACCTGATAAGCTCAGATATCCTGGCTCCATCATTGAGCCTGGGCTTTCGAAACTTCAGCCGACCCACATCTTCGCTATCCGAAGATCCTTGATCGCTCTTCATGGATCTGGCTTCTTGCAGTCGTTTTGATAACTGCTTCATCTATTCACCTCCAGGATGGTAAATCCGGAACTATGGTTGCTGTCTACTCCCATATTTTTCAGGGTGAGCTGTACCTGCTATTGTGCATAATGCATCCGTTGCCCTCAGTGATGCTGACAGGGCCAGATGCTTCTGCAATTATCTTTGTTTAAATTGATCTGCCTTAAATGTTTGGATTTTTTCAATTTACTTGTAGTTAATGCAAATTAAATTTAGCATATTTCCTGGCAAAGATCAAAAAATTGAATCCTTTGGATGATTCTAATTAAGATGATATGAAGATAAGAATGGTAATAAGACCGGTGCCCAAAGAGGTAGCGCAGTTACTTGTGCCGATTATGCCTCCGATCTGATCTTACCCTCAAAACTCTCCTTGACGAGCGCCGAGTGGACATAGTTAATCATTGTAATGTAATCAAAGACAGGGAGTTCGATCGCCTTTTGAATCGCCCTTGCATAAGGAGGAAGACAGCTACATTCCAGCAGGATGGCACGGACATTCTGCTCCTCCTCGACCATTTCACTGGCGACAGATAATGCCTCCCTTTTAACTTTCTCCGAGTCGAGGAATCCAGTCTCCTCGATAACGGCTTTTGAGAAGTTTTCTCGGTCCTCCATACCCCTTATCACCAGACGCTCGCCTGAACTGATCCCAACAGCCTCAAGGAGGGTTTCGTCCAGGCTCTTCGAATCGGCGGTTATGATCCCCACCTTTTGGTCGCGACCAAGGATGCTGAATATAAAGGGAATCTGAAGGAGGCTTGAGAGGAAGACGGGGACATCGAGGACCGCAGCAAGACTCCTCTGATGAATGGCAAGAAATCCGCAATCTCCGGTAATGGCTCTGACACCCTGGCTGACCAGTTCTTCTGCCGCTGTGTGGAGCAGCTCAAAGGCCGTCCGATCTTTTCCAAGTGCTCTTCTCGTCGTTAGACCCTCAACCTTCTGGAATCGCACGGGAAAGCAGTAGGTGGTGGCATTGGCCACATCCCCTGGAATAAAGGGAGTGAAGCAGTCCAAAAGGAGGATGCCGATAGCTTCGCCGTAGCTGGCTTGTCCTGATCTAGCTTTATAAATCATTATTAATACCCTTGACTTTAATCATCTGCCCAGCTCCAATGTTACATGCGTCTGTTCGGGCGACCTTTGCCTCAGCCCTCCAGACCCTTCCAGATAAGGTCCCCCACGTGGTGGAGTGACTTTACCGCTTTTCCCTCCCCCTCCATCTCCGTCCCAGCGACCAGTGCCCGTCCAATGGCCAGAGGCTTCTTATGCCTCTCCTCTACTATCACCACCAGGTCTCCGGGGGCGATCTCCGGGTCAGCTGTGACTATTCCCGGCTTCATGATATCCGCCCCGTTCACCACGAACCTAACGGCGCCTGAATCCACCACCACCAGTCTCTTGCTGGGCCCCAGATCGATGGCCCCCAGAACGGTGAAGAAGGGCTCATCATCCACAATCATCATTAGAGGTCGGCCGTTCACGAAGATAAGATCAAGACCCTCGTCGCTGACCGCCCTCTCCAGGGATGCTTTGCGCAGGACAGATGAGTCATCCAGGAATGGCTCAATGCATGCTACAACCTTCCTGGCATCGCTTCCTTTGAGGTGGTGCCTGGATTTAATCTTCATATGCTGTGGATATCCCGATAGGTTTAAATATGCAACGAGCAAGTTTGGAAACCGTAGCCTTTTGCGGTTATCAATGCTGGAGAGAGGATTAATGGGTCAGAGACCGCTTGATATTCTGAATGAATCACTGAATGGGCCCGTCATAGTTAAGCTCAAGGACGGAAGAGTCTTCCGGGGAGAGCTTCAGGGTTATGATATCCACATGAACCTGGTGATGGATAAAACGGAAGAAGTAGCAGAAGGGGCGGTTGCCCGTAACATCGGTACGGTAATCGTGCGCGGAGACAATGTAGTTTATATTTCACCTTGAGGTGTTTTAGATGACAAAGGGTACTCCTTCAATGGGTAAGCGCCACAAGAGCTCGCATATAAGATGCCGGCGATGTGGTAGCATCTCGTTTAATTTCAAGAGAAAGGTTTGCGTTCAATGCGGCTTTGGCAACTCAGCAAAGCTCAGAAGCCATAAGTGGATGAGAAAAGCGGACTACTAGAGAGAGGCGAAATTTGCACGATGCCTGCGGCGTTGTAGGGATCTCATTAAATGAGACTGCCAATGGCGCAGCCAAATCCATCTATTACTCCCTCTATGCTCTGCAGCATAGGGGGCAAGAGGCTGCTGGCATCTCAGTGCATGATGGCAAATCCATTCGCACCCACCGGGCCATGGGCTTGGTCTCGGAGGTCTTCGACGATGCCCAGATCGCCCTTCTGCGCGGACATGTTGGCATCGGCCATGTCCGATATGCGACCAGCGGCCGATCCTGCATAGAGAACAGCCAACCTCTTTTAGTGAAATATAAGGACGGTGCCATAGCCACCGCCCATAATGGTAACCTGGTCAACTCCACACAGCTCAGAGAGCAGCTGGAGGAGGCAGGGGACATATTCTACTCCACCTCAGACACCGAAGTGATCGCTCACCTTTTTGTCAAAGAGCTCCTTCACTATGACCTGCCGGAAGCAGCCCGCGCCCTGATGAGAAAGATCGTGGGCTCTTATTCCCTGGTATTTCTCTGGGGGGACACTGTCCTTGCGCTACGCGATCCGCTGGGAATCAAACCCCTCTGCATCGGAGAGATCGATTCAGGGTTCATGGTGGCTTCGGAGAGCGTGGCCATAGATACACTAAACGGGAAGTTGGTAAGGGATGTCAAGCCAGGCGAGTTGATAGTGATAAGGAACGGCGAGATGAAGTCCTATCAACTGGCCCGTTCCACCCGGCCGGCTCATTGCATCTTCGAGTACATCTACTTTGCCCGGCCTGATAGCATTATGGATGGCCGCTTGATCTATGATGTGCGGGTGAACATCGGCTCCAACCTGGCTCGGGAGCATCCCGCCTGTGCGGACACCGTCACTCCCATCCCCGACTCAGGAATAACTTTGGCCGTGGGCTACCACCAGCATTCCGGCATAAGCTACCGGGAGTGCCTGATGAAAAATCGCTACATTGGCCGAACATTCATCATGCCCGATCAGAACATGAGGGAGACGGCGGTGCGCCTGAAGATGAACACCATCCGGCCGAACATCGAGGGGCATAAGCTTATCCTGGTAGACGACTCCATTGTACGCGGCACCACCAGCCGGAGGATAGTGAACATGGTCCGCAAGGCCGGAGCCCAGGAGGTGCACGTCCGCATAGGCAGCCCCCCCATCCTCGCCCCCTGCTATCTAGGAATAGACATGGCCAGCCGGGATGAGCTGATCGCCGCCCATAAGACGGTTGCAGGGGTGGAGGCGGTAATAGAAGCCGACTCACTGGGCTATGTAAGCCACGAGGGGCTGGTGGATGCAGTGGGCATACCCAAGGAGAACCTGTGCATGGGATGCCTGACCGGCCTGTACCCGGTCCCGATACCTGGAGAGAAGTGTCTGGCGGAGCAGACAAGGCTCTCGGAATATCTGGACTAGATACAAGGTATCTGGATTGGTGATCATCTTCTAGCTGAATTTCCTCTTTCGATTATTGGGAAAAAAGATCATGGCAAGAGGATGGATGGCTGCAGCAGCATCCTCTTGCATCGGATTACTTGATTCTAAATGGGTTAAATCAGCTACTCTGGCGGTTTTGGATGCTTCAGCATTGTGAAGGCTATCACTATTCCCAAAGCGGCCAGAAGGGCGACATAGGGGAATACGCCCACATAGCTTCCAGACATCTCCTTTATCGCTGCAGCCAGCTGTGGTCCTACGATGGCACCGATACCATATGCTAGGAAGACGACGCCGTAGTTCCTGGGATAGTCACAGGTGCCAAAGAAGCTTGCCGTTGCCGTGGGTGCTATGGCCAGCCAGCCTCCCAGACACATCCACAGAATGGCAAATGCCACAATGTAGATCGTGGTTGCACCAGGCACAGCCATCTGCCACATCATCAATGATGCCAGGCCGATCAGTACGAATGACACTATGGCAGCATTTCTGGGGGTGATCTTGTCCGTCAGCGTTCCAAATATAGGTCTGCCACCACCGTTGAATATGGCGAAGAATCCCACCAGCATGGAAGCCAGTCCAGATTCAATCAGGATTACCTCCTGGCCCACCGGTTTAGATATGCCTATGGCCATCAATCCTGCCACACATCCTATGAAGTAGCAGAGCCAGAGACCGTAAAATGTGGTGGACTTGAGCATCTGTTCGCGCTTGAACTCGCATGTCACTGCTGCGCCTGGTTTGGGCGCCGGAGGGTTCCAGCCCGCTGGTTTGTATCCTGCTGGCGGGAAGACCAATGGCATTGAGCAGAGGGTGATGATTATGATGAACGCAATTCCAAAGAACCGGAATGTGCTCATGACATCGAATGCCTCTATTAGGTATGTGGCGATATTGGCGGTGAAGAAAGCCGAAAAGCCGAATCCAAGCACAGTTAGGCCTACCGCGAGACCTCTTTTATCGGGGAACCATCTGGCTGATACTGCAACCGGACAGCCGTAGGCAATTCCCACCCCAAGGCCTCCGACGATGCCGTAAGTGGGGATGAGCATAGAGGTTGAGCTGGACATGGATGCCAGCAACCAGCCCAATCCGCATATGATTCCACCCAGCATAGCCATCTTGCGAGGCCCGTATTTTTCGATATACTTTCCGGAAAAGACCATGGCAACAGAGAATACAAACAGGAAGATTGAAAACGGCAATAGTACTTCGCTCGCTGATACAGTCTGACCCATTGCCGCGAAGTGAGCAGTCAGAGGATTGACGAAGACAGACCATGAATAAACGCTACCAAGGCATAACATGATTATGGTGCCTAGAATTACAAACAACCACCGCCCGCCGGGCGGGTCCTTCTGAACCATAATTTAATTCACCTCACTGAATACATCTAAATATCAATAATCATCAAACAATACTTTGAATGAATGTAATCATTGCAAATTTGTATATCACTTTGCACTCGTCCTCTTGCTTACCTCCTTATCCCCCTCATCACCCTCGAAGGATTATTCAATGGCTTTGAATCTATTTTGCCCCCCCCTATATTTAAAATTAGCGGCAATTGTCTGGATTATAGATTATAATATTGCACATATCGCAAAAATGGACAGCACTATTGACAATCGGATTCGATATGTATTCTAATGATCAGAATATGACGCACCTTCAGGAGACACTATATTAATCAATATCTACGATGACATATAGCTCCTTTTGCAATCGTCGTTAATGGCAATCTCTTTTAAGGTGAATGGTGAATATGCGAAAAGGTGGTAAATATGCTCAAGGCCAATTGCAGAACCTCATGGAATAGCACTGAGATCATGCCCCAGATACATTCCTCGTCCTATGTGGATGAGTCGGCGACGATCATAGGCGATGTGCGCGTCGGCAAAGATGTCTATATCGCTCCATCCGTATCCCTGCGGGCGGATGAAGCCAGCCCCATAATCATTGGTGATGAATGCAACATCCAGGATAGCGCCGTCTTTCACGGCCTCAAGGGAAGCTCCATCGAGCTGGGAGAGAATGTCTCCGTCGCCCATGGAGCGGTCATTCATGGGCCCATCAAGATGGGAGACGAGTGTTTTGTGGGCTTCAACTCCGTGGTTCACGCCTCAACCCTGGGAAAGAAATGCTTTGTCGGCCACCTGGCAGCAGTCATAGGCGTCACACTGGCGGAGGGCAGTTTTGTGCCCCACGGTAAAGTCGTCGATACTCAGGAGAAGGCGGATGCTCTTGGCCGCGTGCCGGAGAGCCTCAAGGACTTCAATGAGGAGGTGGT
The DNA here is from genome assembly GCF_002496085.1 of Methanosaeta sp. UBA458. Taxonomy (NCBI): domain Archaea; kingdom Methanobacteriati; phylum Methanobacteriota; class Methanomicrobia; order Methanotrichales; family Methanotrichaceae; genus Methanothrix; species Methanosaeta sp. UBA458. The sequence goes on from NZ_DAIK01000064.1 coordinate 21,022, forward strand.
GGAGGTAAACTGCGAGTTCGCCAAAAGCTATGGCATTCGGAGGAAGTCCTGCGTGGGGCAGTGAGTTCCCCCTGAAAACCCAGAACTTTTTTTGCTTTATCATCCGGACAATAAATATATACATCCCTAGCTTAAGTCCCCATCAGAATTTAGGTGATTTATAATGGCCAAGATCAAAGCAGGCGTCTTAGGTGCCACCGGTGCCGTTGGACAGCGTTTCATAGAAGGACTGAAGAGCCATCCCTGGTTTGAGCTCACCAGCCTTGCCGCATCGGAGAGGAGCGCGGGCAAGAAGTACCGCGAGGCGGCAAAATGGCGTCTGGAGAGCGAGCTTCCCGATGACATAGCAGAGATGACGGTGGTCAATGTCGACCCGAGAGAGGTGGATGCCGATATAGTCTTCTCCGCTCTTCCCGCTGCCGATGCCATGTCCGTCGAGCCTGCCTTTGCTGCTGCTGGCTGTGCTGTGGCCAGCAATACCAGCTCATATCGCATGGTGGAGGATGTCCCCCTTCTCATACCGGAGTGCAACCACGAACATCTGGACATAATAAAGGTGCAAAGGGAGAAGAGGGGCTGGGAGGGATTCCTCACCACCAATCCCAACTGCACAACCATCATGTTCACCCTTCCTCTCAAGCCCCTGATGAAGTTCGGGATAGAGAGCGTGCATATGGCCTCCATGCAGGCGGTGAGCGGAGCAGGCTATGAGGGAGTGCCATCCATGGCGATACTGGGAAATGTCATTCCCTATATCGGCGGGGAGGAGGAGAAGTGTGAGACCGAGCCTCAGAAGATCCTGGGCCATTTTGACGGGGAGAGGATCATCAACGCCAACTTCTCCATAAGCGCAAGCTGCCATCGGGTTCCGGTGATGGACGGCCATACCGAGGCCCTCTGGGTGAAGATGAGAGATAACCCCACCCCAGAAGAGGTGAGACAGGCCATGCTGGACTTCGATCCGGGCCTCGATGATCTGCCCACATCGCCCAAGAAGGCGCTCATCGTCAAGGATGAGCCCGACCGGCCCCAGCCCAGGCTGGACCGCATGCGGGGCAACGGGATGTCCGTCTCCGTGGGCCGGATCCGCTCAGGAATCAGGTTCATCTGCATGGGCCACAATACCGTGCGCGGAGCAGCAGGGGCGAGCATACTCAATGCCGAGCTTCTGGTAAAGAAAGGACTGCTCTAAATTGGCGGCATTTGAAAAGCAGTATGCTCTGATCGAAACATGTTGATAATAGCCTGGGAGTTGACGGCCGCCTGCAATTTATCCTGTCGGTATTGCCGCGCTTCTGCCTCTCATGAGCCGGACCAGGGCGAGCTGGACACAGATGAGGCCAAAAGGTTCGTAGAGAGCATTGCTCCCCTGAAGCCGATGCTCATCCTCAGCGGGGGAGAGCCTCTGCTGCGGCCCGACCTATTTCAAATCATCAGGCTTGCCGTATCTCTTGGCATCCGGGTCTCATTGGCCAGCAACGGAACCCTGATAACCTCGGGGCTGGCAGAGGAGATTGCCGACTCCGGGGTATCACGGGTGAGCATTAGCCTGGATGGAGCGGACGCAGCAATGCACGACCATGGCCGGGGCCAGGGGAGCTTCGAGCGGTCGATTAAGGGAATAGAAAATCTCCGCGGCCGGGTCGACTTCCAGATCAACTTCACAGTCACCCAGAAGAACCAATCCGAGCTCATCCGGATCTTCGACTTGGCGGAGAAGCTGGGTGCAGCAGCGCTTCACATCTTCTTTCTGGTACCTACGGGCAGGGGAAGGGAGGAGGACGTCATCACTCCCGTGCGGCAGGAGGAGATGCTCCGCCAGATCGAGGGAGAGATGGATCGAAGGACATTGGAGGTGCAGGTCACCTGCGCTCCCCAGTACGCCCGCTTGAAGAAGCCGGGTCATGGAAGAGGAAGCGGAGGATGTCTTGCCGGAAGGAGGTTTGTATTCGTATCCCGCAAGGGTGAGGTCTATCCCTGCGGCTATCTTCCTCTCCGGGTCGGAAGCGTCAGGGAAAAGAATTTTATAGAGATATGGGAGAACTCTCCCGAGCTTCAAGCCCTGCGTGAGGGAAGGCTGAAGGGAAAATGCGGCCGGTGCGAATTTTCCCGAAGCTGCGGCGGCTGCCGGGCCCGGGCCTATGCCCTGACTGGGGATTATCTGCAGTCCGATCCTTCATGCCGCCTGGAGGCATAAGGATGGATGAGATCGATCTTCGGCTGCTTTCCCTGGTTCAGGTGGGATTCCCTCTGACTCCCAAACCCTTCGAGGATCTGGGAGGACTCTTAAGCCTTGAGGAGAAGGAGGTCATTGAAAGGCTGGACGGTCTGCAAAAAGAGGGGCTAGTGAGGAGGATCGGCCCCATCCTCGACCTGCGCAGGCTGGGACGGAGCGGAATTCTGGCCGCTCTTCAGGTCTCCCCAGAAGAAGCGGATGGTTTGGCTGAGTTCGTTAATCAGTACCAAGAAGTCTCTCATAACTACCTCCGGCCAAATGAGAGCGGCTACAATATGTGGTTTACCGTCTCAGCAACTGAGGAGCGCATTCAAGAGGTGCTGGAGGAGATCAGAAAAAGCACCGGGCGAAGGATGCTTGTTCTCCCCACGGGCAGGATATTTAAGATCGGAGTCAAATTCGATATAATGTGTGAAGAGGAGGAATAATGACAAAGCCAATACTGATGGACTTTTATGCAGACTGGTGCGGGCCGTGCAAGCAGCAGGGTCCCATCTTCGAGGCATTGGCCGAGAAGATGAAGGATGTGGCTGATTTCAAGAAGATCAATGTTGACCGGGAGGGAGACCTGGCCATGGAGAAGGGCATATTTGTGGTGCCCACATTGATACTGGAGAGAGATGGCGTAGAGATCAATAGATGGATGGGGCTCGCCTCTGAGAAGGAGCTGGCCGATGCCATCAACAAGTCCTTAGAGTAATATAAGATGCTGGACGGCTCTTCGCTGAATTATGTGGGTGAGGTCTGGCAGAGAATATAGCTTCTGTTCCTCTGCGTCTCTGTGGTTGGGTCAGTGCACCACGGTTCGCCACAGAGGCACAGAGAATCTCCAATTCAAATTTACCCATGCCAAATAGCGAGGAGCCTGCTAGATTTAGGAGACCTTCCCAGGGTCCCAGCTTAATTAGCATCGATATTATTTGAAAAAAGCGACATCTTCTAAGCTTAGGGAAGAGGAGGGACAAAGAGGATGCAGGAAGGCGGCAAATCGAAGGGCGGAATTGAGCCAGTCAGAAGGATCAACAGCCGCGGCAGCTGTGCGCCCCACCTCGCCATTCGCTTCGATTCCCATCTATTCTCCATAGATACCAGCCGCGCTCCCAAGGCCTGCACCCAGCCGGATGCCTATCTCATCACCCATGCCCATAGCGATCACTATGGCAAGTCGGCCATGAACTCGCCAAGAGCGGTGGCTTCCGTCCAAACGGCCCGCGCTCTGGAGATTCGTTATGGCCGGGAGTACATGGGCCGAACCTTTGAGGTGGGCGAGAGCATCATGGTGGATGAGGTCAGGATTAACACCCATCCCACCGGCCACACCATAGGCTCCTCTGCCTTCTCCTGGCAGACGGAGACCGGGGAGAGGGTGCTGGTCACAGGGGATGTTAAGGACTACCATCACCTTCCTCGCTGCGACTATCTGGTCACCGAGGCCAACTATGGCGATCCCTATGATCCCTCCTGTATCTTCGAGGATGATCTGGCCGGGTTTTATGAGGCTTTGGAGGAGGGGGCGAGCTTCGGGGCCTATGCCTTCGGCAAAGCCCAGAGAGCAGTGGCTCTGATGAGGGCCATGGGCTACAAGGATGAGATCGGCATGGACGAGAAGTGCCTGGCCCTGACACGGGAATTGATGAAAGAGGTGGCAGGACCCCTGACCCCGATTAACGGTAGCGGCTTTAATGTGGTCACTCCCTGGAGCCTTTATCAGGTGCCGGGAAGAAATAAGTACTTTTTAACCGGGCGAAGGGATAGTCATTACCCCACCATCCAGCTCAGCGACCATCTGGACTTTCGGGGACTGATGAGGATGATAGAGCATATATCGCCCCGAAAGCTCCTGGTCTACCATCCGGCCAGCGAGAGGGCAAGCCTTTTGGCTCACTATCTGCAGCAATGCGGCATGGATACGACCTGTCTTGATCTGATCGAGGAGTATGTAAGGTGAGATCATAGATATGAAAAGAATTAAAGCAAGCTACTTATCCAATTTTCCCGATCATATATAC
>NZ_DAIK01000068.1:0-4407 GCF_002496085.1 Methanosaeta sp. UBA458
CTAAGATCAGTAAGAGAATTCAGAATCTTCGAGATGAATTCCTACACCAAGTATCCCGGAAACTGGTAGATTCTGCTGACATAATCGTATTTGAAAACTTGAACATCAATGGAATGCTCAAGAACCATCATCTAGCAAAGCATATCCAAGACCATGCATGGGGCAAACTAATTCAGTTCACTCAAGGCAAAGCTGCGAAGGCTGGCAAAGTAGTAGAACTGGTAGACGCGAGATGTACTTCTCAGAAGTGCTCCCAATGTGGCATAATGGTCCCTAAAACGCTGGCAGACCGAGTTCATCTTTGCCCTAAATGTGGGCTAGAGATGGATAGGGATCTCAATGCCAGCATCAATATCCGCACCCTCGGACTGAGGGGAAGAGCCTACAGAGATGCGGCAAATAACCAGCCGGTCAGTGAAGTAGGAAGCCCTGGTATTTAGGCCAGGGAGGAAGTCACCTTATTCAAATGCCATTTCGAGCCGGCCTGGCAAAGGGTTGCCGGCCAGCCCGATAGAGCAATGAAAGACTAATTTGCCGGCCAGACATAGACGTAGATGTAATTGGACCAATCATTGCAGTAGTAGCTCAGTATATGCCAGCCTGGCTCGCTTCCCTTAAACCAGGTCTGGTACCAGCCAGACGTCTTGTAGCCAAAGTTTTTGACCTCGGGATTGCACCCCTTGCCACCAGTATGGCAGATCTTCCATTCATACGACCAGTACTCTCCATGACGGCTTATCTTGGACCAGAGGGGGAGCCAGTCACCGCAATATACGCCCGCGACGGTATCTATATCGTCATTGCAATCCAGGACATAATACTCATTGCATCTGCATTTAGATGGCTTTGGAAATACTGCTTTGCTGCTATGGGAGGCATAATTGCTCGGCCCCACGGGGACTTTTGAGATCATATCATCCTGGCAACGGCCGCTATCGTCCACATAAGGACAGTTTCCGTAGACTCCTTCGGTTATCAGAGTAGATGTGGTGAAGGAGGTTGTGGTCTGGGCAGATGTGCTGCCACCAGCGGTGGGCGTGGCAAGAGTCTTTCCATCCAATCCTTGGGGATAGCTTCCCGGTACTGGATACATCGCGGCCGCTGCGGGAATGGTGCTCTTTGGAGCCGATCCATCATAGTAGCTCATGCTTCCCGTCTGACCGGTGGCCGGCCGATACAAGCTGTAATTGGGAAGGGCAATATTCTCGGAATAGATGTCAGGCGGTGTTGGCGCTCCAGCAGGCAATGAGGGCTGCATGGATGGCTGGACGGATGACTGCCCGGCAGATGGCAGGGCAGATGGCATCGTGGCCGAAATGGCAGACGGTATCGTAGATTGCATTGCAGATGGTATCGTGGGCTGAATGGCAGATCCTTCGCCTGCCAGATAGCCGGATGATGATGAAGACGGGATTGAGCTGTACATTGAAGGATAGACATAGATATAGATATAGTTGGACCAGGCACCGCAGTAGTAGCTTATTACATGCCAGCCGGGAACATCGCCGGTAAACCAGCCCTTCTTACAGCCCGGAACTGACCAGCCCCACAATCTGACCAGTGGGGTGGACGTCTTCGGATACCATTCGTATACGAAGAAATAACCCTTCGACTTGATCTCTGCCCACAGGGGTAGATATCCTCTGTAGCTGCAACCAGCCACTGTTGCCAGACCGGAAGCGGTCTGAACATAGAACCGGTTTGAAGATGTGACCAGGCCCGGATAGTACCACCCGGTCGAGCCCACCTTGGAGCTGGTAGCCTTGCTGATCCCTGAGCCGGCCTCGAAGCCCAGCATAGCTGAACCATCCTGACCATATGCTTCACCTGCAGTCATCGTGGGAATTGGATGTGATACGAAGTTCAGGCTTTCATCAGGCGAAAAGCTCTCCGCCTTGGGGATAGATAATCCGAGCGATTCGGCTGTCATCTGATCCTCGACCGGCCCGCTTATCCATGGCGCTTGATATAACGATCCTTGCGATGAAGTAACAGGAACGGATGAAGACTCCGATAGCTCTGCAAATCCTTCAGCATAGCCTTTCTGGTATGGCGCCTGGGTTGATGAACTCCCTTGATAAGGAATATAAGCTCCAACCGGGCCAGTTTCTTCTATGCTTGCCGATCGCCCAACGCTATTCTCTGAGGCGGTGCCTGACAGGCCTTGGTCCGACTGCATGTAAAGATCAGATTCATCCACATCGCCTACAAGAGCAAAGGAGATGCCCGTAGTGATCAAGAACACCGCCATTGTTGCCAATAGAAAATGCCTTACTATTCCCTTCATTGTACCCCACTCCCGATCAACTTTTGATCTGTTGTTTGCAGATTTAGCGCCTTTATTCTATTTAATACTTGCTTTAGAAGCGAGTACCAGAATCGATCAGTTTATAATAATATTCAGTCATTCAATTTAATCGAATTAGAATTGCTTTCTCCGGCTCCAGTTGTTTCTCACCATCTCCGCCAGGCGCGGATTTTCGAATTGATTGTAGATGTCCAGGTCCATGGTATAACCCACAAAGGGATCTATGCTGCCCTTCTCCATGTTGGTCACCCATATCTGAATCTCCCTTTCCTCTGCCTTTAGGCCATTCTCCTGGTAGAACTGCATAAAAGGCTCCAGGTTCTCTCCGCTGGGCACCAGGGCCACCACATCCTCGCCCTGCTCTCCCCGGCACTTATCTATATCTAGCGACCTCACGCTCGTTGCCACAAAGGCCCTGGCCTTCCTCTCTGGCGCGCTGAATACCAGTTCCCCAGTTTCCTCTGAGGTAAGTCTATATCCTGCATCGCTCATGAACTCCACTAAGAGATCCTTCAGGCTCTGATACATGATCCTCCTCAGCTCGGGCATTGAATTGAGGAATTTGCGGTTGGCTTCAGCGAAGTCCTGCTTGCTGTATTTTTTTGTATGCATGAAGTGGAATATCCGCCCATCCATTTGGGTGAAAGTATCCAGCCTTGGCAGATCGAAGAACGCTGGCTCCTTGCTCATAATGCTAACAAATATGCCGGGAGCTATCTTCTTGCCTATGGTCTTTTGCAGCTCTTCTCGCTCCTCCTCGCTCAAATCCGCTGCCCTGACGATATCATAGGTACGAAGCAATAGCTCACATCGAGCGATGATCTCCCTCTCTCGCAGCACTTTGCGGAGGGGGCCGGCGATCTTGTCAATTTCCATATTGATCAACTGCAACCAATCGATTTTAAACTGGTCTTAGACCAACTCAAAGGCATTTAAACCTTCAGGCAGGCCAGCTCTGCTCGCAGCTCGCCCATGGTGGCAGTCCTCTCAGCGAAAGCATTATGCTGATGGATGCTCTCCTCATTGATCTGTTTCAACGTCACTGCAGCATCATCCGGCAGATCGCTGAAAGCCTCCACCGTCTTCTGAGCCATAGTCCTGACGCAGTCCTCCACGAACTTGGGATTGCTATGCGCCCGGCTCACCACTAAGGCCTCGTCAGGCCTTTTGAGCAGGCCATAAACCTTGGAGCTCATGGACTCCTCGATGATCTTGATGATCCTGTCTATAGAGACGCAACGCCGGTCGCGCACCTCTACCGAGATGCTGCCTCTGCCTCGCTGGTTATGGGTGGCCACAGGCAATCGGCTCAAAACATCTAAAGCGACCTCTTCGGATAGGCCGGCTTTGATCAGCTCACCCCGAGCCTGATCTTTCATGATCTCCTGAGCACAGGGACATGCGGTCATCCCCATGACCTCTGCACCTACTGTCTTTCTCAGACATCCGGTGGGACCTGCTCTTGCCACCGCCTCGGCAAATATGTCCACTACCTCCTGGCAGGTGACCTTTGTGAAGGGCGTCTGTCTGCGAACGATGTACTCGCTCTTCATCTTCACCTCTGCCCTGGACGCATACTCATGCCGGGCAAGAAGCCTCTTGGCGATCTCGCCACATAGCTCCTCGATCTCATAAACCGGCAGGTTTATGGCATCCTCGAGAACCTCATCAATGGCTTCGAAGTTCCGGGAGAGGTTGGCACCCTTGCGGTCGGATGGAAGGTCGACGAACACCTCGAAATTGGAAATCAGGACCACTGGCCTCTCGTCGCTCCCCCTCTCGACTTTAATCAGCTTCTTGACGCCGGTAACACCCACTCTGGTCAGATTGAAAGGAAAATCTGGCTCGCAGGCCTGAATATCGGGAAAAGAGTCCAAATGCATTCACTCCTGATTTGATTCCCAGTTGCAGACCTCAGACTCGTCCTCTTCCAGCTGATCGATCTTCAATAGGAGCCTGTCCACTTCTTGCATCATCTCTTCCAAGCTGGTTTTAATCCGCTCATCGCAATCATCAGACAAAATAAAAGACCTTTCCAGCTCGGCCATCAGCTCCTCTTCATCCATATCGAGCATCCGGCATATTCTCTTCTCGACATC
>NZ_DAIK01000068.1:4549-37316 GCF_002496085.1 Methanosaeta sp. UBA458
TATTCATGATGACAGAGGAGGTCTACTGATGATCAAGCGTTGCCCTCAGCACGGATTTTTCAGAGGAGAGCATTGTGAGTGCGGACTTGCCGGTCAGCTTATTCTGGATGAGGCCAGGACGGAGCAGCTGGGCAGACTGGTAGCGGGGGGCCTTCGGCATTTTCCCCTTGATCTGGGCCTGGAGATGGACTCTCGGGGCTGGATCGACCTCTCGAAGCTGGGAGAGGTGGTTCAAAAAAGACATCGCTGGGCGAACAAAGAGATGGTTATCGCCCTTGCTCAATCCGATCCCAAGCAGAGATATGAGATCTCAAATCAGAGGATCAGGGCCAGATACGGTCACTCTATGGATATAGAACTGGACCATCCGGAATGCCATCTTCCCAGGCTATATTACGGAGCGAGCGAGGAGGAGGCAGACAGGATCCTGGAGATCGGCCTCAAGTCCGCGTCCCAGAGGTATGTCCATCTATCAACCACCCCAAATAAGGCCTGGGATGTGGCAGGTTACCGCACTGGGAATCCCAAGGTAATCCAGGTGGATGCCGCCCCGGCCAGAGAGGCAGGTGTGAAGATGATGACAGTAAATGATGATATCGTTATATCAGAGATGATACCTGCCCGGTTTCTCTGCATTCTCGCCTCAAAGGATATTCCCAAGACCGGAAAATAAATGATCAGCGGCCGAAGCGCCTCTCTCGCCCCTGATAGTCTCTGATGGCACGGAGAAAATCTATCTTGCGCAGCCTCAGCCAGTTGACATCGGTGAAATAAAGCTCTGAGTAGGCCGATTGCCAGATCATGAAGTCGCTCAGCTGCTTTCCTCCCGCCCTTATCACCAGATCGGGCTTCTGGCTGAAGCGAAGACGGGATTCTATTGCCTTTTCATCTATATCCTCCGGAATCAGCCTTCCCTCTTCCACCTCACTGAGAAGATCTCGGAAAGCCTCAGTCACCTCTCTTTTGCCCCCATATCCTAAAGAGACGGTAACCCTCATCCTCCCGCCGGAACCTGTAAGCAGATCTGCATCTGCTGTGTGCAGAGAGATTTGAGCGGGAGAGCTCCGCAGAGTGTCTGCGATCTTCTGGCAGAGTGTGGGCTCGTTATCATTTATGTAAAGGACGAGTGAGGCAAGACCCATCGATCTGCTCCATTCGATGATATCCCTCAGCTTATCCAGGCCCTCATCAAATAGATCCCCTGAGCTGAGGACTANNNTTTCATACAGGCGGTGAATCATCAATTCATCACTGGTTTTCCATAGGCAAAGTATTTTTGCGATGAAACTGGTTTGTACTGCATGAACCGCGAGAACGCCTCCAGGCTGGCCATAGGACTTATGGCATTGCTTCTGCCTTATGCCTGGCCGTTCACAGTAATCGCTCTGGCGGCGGCTTTTTTTGTGGAGAAGAGCACCCGTTTGCTTGCGGCAACCCTGGGTTTTCTCCTGATCATTAGGCCTGTTCTCGCCCAGATGAGCATCGATCTTCCTTTGTATGTTATCGCCATCTCTTTTATGGCCTCCACCTTTGCCTCATTGGGCTATCTGAGGTTTAGTTCCTTAACAGGAAGCATAGCTCATCTTCTCATTACTGTAGCTCTGGGCTATCCCCTCGCGATCTGGATCTCCGCGGGTACTATTCCCAAGGAGAGCGCTATGTTCCTTGCGGTCCTGGGTGGTCTTTCCGGCACATTTCTAAATCAGGCATCCAGGATGAGAGACTTTGCCGTTCCCTTCGGAACCGCCATGGTGATGTGGCTCTTCTCCTTCCGCTATCCATTCCCGGAGCTGCATACAATCATACTCATATGCCTTTTCGCCCTCATTTTAGGAGTGGGCGCTTACTGGGCTAAAGCGGCGGACATATCTGCCGTGATCAGCGAGACCATAGTCGGTTTTCTGGTTATAATCTTCGCTGGCTTGAGCTGGTTTTTGCTTCTTTTGATCTTTTATCTCATGGGTGGCGGTTTCACTCGTTACGGATATGCTAAAAAGGAGAAGCTAGGGATAGCCCAGTCACATGGAGGAGCGCGAGGCTACAAGAACGTCTTTAGCAACAGCCTGGTACCGCTGGCCATGGCAGTATTCTATGGCATCTACGGAAACGACCTATTCGTATACGCCTTCATCGGATCTGTGGCCACGGCCAATGGCGATACCCTGGCCAGCGAGATTGGAGAGACCAGCAGCTCCAAGCCCAGGATGATTACCACTCTTAAGGAGACTGAGCCGGGTGTGGATGGAGGGGTGACGCTGCTTGGCGAGGGGGCATCGCTGCTCGGCGCACTGATCATCAGCATTTTGGCCGCGATCAGCGGGATGACTGGACTCTTAGGAATCGTTATCGGGACAGCTGCTGGATTCCTGGGCACCAACTTCGACAGCTTGCTGGGAGCGACCCTGCAGAGCCGGGGCACCCTGAGCAATAACGGGGTGAACCTGGCAGCTACTGCCTTTGGAGCCATTGCGGGAGGAGTTGTCTGGTATGTGCTGCATATCTGGAATATCCTCTAGAGCATCAAAAGCACCCGGTCAATAAGTCAGGCCGAGAATCTGGATCATAGGAGCACATGAAAAAATGAAGATCTTCGGAATCTTTGGCGATCCAATCGAGCACAGCCTCTCTCCAGCCATGCAGAATGCCGCCTTTCGGGCCCTGGGCATGGATGGATGCTATCATGCCTTTCGCGTCAGCCGGTCCAGGCTTAAAGATGCAGTCATTGGAGCAGATGCTATGGGATTTGGCGGACTGAATTTGACCATTCCTCTCAAGGAGGAGGCTTTGAGCCTGGATTTTCTGGAGGCAGATGATCTGGCCAGAGCGATTGGAGCGGTAAACACCATATCCTTTTCTGGAGATGCGGGGGAAGAGAAAGGAAAGAACAGAATACAGGGCTACAATACCGATGGTTGGGGGGCTTTATCGGCTCTGCAGGATGCTGGAGTCAAGGTCAAAGGCAGCCGGGTTTTATTGATTGGCGCAGGAGGTGCGGCAAGGGCGATAGCTTATGCTCTGGATCGGGAGGGAGCGGAGGTCTCCATAGCGAACCGGAACCTAAAGAGGGCTCATGAGCTGGCTGCCTCTGTGGGCGGCATAAGCTACTGCCTGTGTGATCTGGAACCCCTGGTACGCCAGGCGGATGTTATCATCAATGCCACCTCGGTGGGGATGAGAGAGGGGGACGGGAGGATAATAGATAGCCGTCTCTTAAAGAGCCATCATGTCGTCTTTGATATCGTGTATAACCGGGAGACGGAGCTTCTTTGGGATGCTCGGTCCATTGGTGCAGCGGCCATCGATGGAGTGATGATGCTGGTCTATCAGGGGGCAAGGGCCTTTGAGATCTGGACGGGCAGGAAGGCTCCAGCAGATGTGATGGAGAGGGCGGTCAGGGAGAGCCTGGAGGAGCGAAGGCAGAGGAAGAGCAGGTGATGAAGATAAGGAGATCTCGGATGAGGGAGGGAAGATGGTGCGCATACTGATATTGGGCGGAACTGGGGAGACGGGTTCCTGGTTTGCTCGCTATTTCAAATCAAAAGGATGGGAGGTGGCCATCTGGGGGCCGAGCGGGAAGGTGGAGGTAGCCGAACGTCTGGGAGTGCGCTATGCCCATGATATGATGGCTGAGGTGGAAGAGAGCGATGTGGTCTTGGTGAGCGTGCTCATCGAGAAGACGGTGGAAGTGATACGTCAGGTTGCCCCACGCATGCATTCAGGCAGCCTGATCATGGATGTGACCTCGGTCAAGTCCGGGCCGGTGAGGGCGATGAAGACTTACGCTCCCAAGGGGGTGGAAGCACTGGGCACTCATCCCATGTTCGGGCCCACCATGCCCTCACTCTTTGGCCAGACGATCATCTTCACCCCGGTGGAGGGGAAGACGGGAAAGTGGCTTGGAGTGATCAGGTCCCTCTTCGAATCGGATGGAGCCAAGATCGAGATTCTGGAGGCAGAAGAGCATGACGAGACCATGGCCGTAGTGCAGGCGCTCACCCACTTCGCCTATATCAGCATCGGGGCGGCACTGAAGGCTCTGGATTTTGATGTGCAGAGGTCGCACCGGTTCATGTCTCCGGTTTATGAGATAATGATCGACTTTGTGGGCAGAATCCTGGACCAGAATCCTGAGCTTTATGCCTCCATTCAGATGAATCCCAAAGCGGCGGCTGCCCGGCAGGCCTTTGTGTCGGAGTGCATGCGGCTGTGCGAAAAAACGGATGATGGAGATATGGAGGGCTTCAAGCAGATGATGAGAGAGGCTGCCCTTCATTATGGCGGGACCCATGAGGCCCTGCAGAGGTCGGACCGGGTGATTAATTCCCGGATAAGGGAGAAGGAGGAGGAAGGGAAAAGATAAAATAGATTCTATCCCACCAGCTCTTCTCCCGCGTTCGATCTATTGTACCCGCTGAAGTATTCATGCTTAATTTGACTCGGGTCAAGTCCAATCTCCTCCAAGAGGGCGGTCATAGATTCGACCATCGGCTGGGGGCCGCTGACATAGTAGATCCTCTCTGCCCATTGGGGCACAGTGCTCTTTATCATCTCTCCGTTCAACCGCCCCGATAGGCCTCTCCAGGCGGGGCTGGGATTGGTGATGGTCATATTGACCACAAGACGGGGATTGGCCCTCTGCATCGGCATCAGGTCATCATAAAAGGGGATCTCATCCTCATTTCGGTTGGAGTAGAGGAGGGATATGTCTGTGCTCGTTTTCTTATCGGTACAGAATTTGATCATGCTGCGCAAGGGTGTGATTCCTATCCCGCCGGATAGCATGCAGACCTTATCGTGCTCGCCCAGAAAAGAGAAGCTCCCATAAGGCCCGTCCAGTGAAAGTGTGTCTCCAACCTCCAAATCGTCTATAAGCTCTGAGAACCTCAGGCCGGTCAGCTTTTTTGTGACCTCCAGATGGTCTTCTGTAGGGCTGCTTGAGAAGGATAAAGGTTTCATGATCCGCTCTGGCCCATCGCCGAAGATCAGAAAAGTCCACTGGCCGGGAAGATAGCTGAAATGTTCCGGCTTTTCGAAACGAATGGACTTTACGCTCTTGGTCCTCTTTATGACCTTGACTGCCCGGGAGAGGAATTTCATTCACTTCACCTATGAATTGAATTGATCTATATCTATCTTCAAAACTAATAAATGCTTGGGCGAGGAATGGATCATCGATAGGCTGTCACGATCCGAGAGGGATTCAAAATGGCAGAGAAAGAGGAAAAGGAAGAAAATGAGCAGATGGTCAATGAAGAGGATGAGCAAGGCAATATCTTAGTTTATCCGGCATGGTCAAAGAAGAATGCTCCCAAGGATAAGCAGAACAAATGGGAAGTTCCCATTTATATGTAAGGGCGCATTGCTTTATTCTGTTTCTCGGATCCAGACGGGATTAAGGCCAATATTAATCCATGCAGGCTGTTTTTCAGTGGACTCCGCCGCAGCCAATGAGGCTCCCTCAACACCGGGGGGTCGGGGCAGAGTGCAGGCAAGCCGTAAGAGGTTCGTGACATATTATGATTGATTTGGCTCCTCGCTATTTAGTGTGGGTGGACTGAATCAGAAATTCTCGGTGCTTCTGTGGTGAACCGCGATGCACTGACCCAACCACAGAGGCACAGAGGAACAGAGGCTATAATCTCTGCCTGACCTCACTCACATCATTCAGCGAAGAGCCATTGATTTTCTCAGCAGGATTCGGATGAATTGCGAGCTTGAAGAAAGCGATTGCTGCAGCAGGAGAAGCATGTAGCAGGTGCATGGACCGTACTCGAATACCAGGATTTCCAGGAATCTGCACCATACATTTATATCGTTGAATGACGAGCAATTAGCGGGCAAAAGTCGACCACAACCATTACGGCCAATTTTCCTCCTACCTCGTTAGAGATCGACTTTGCCCAACCCTCCTATAAAGAGAGCAAAACTCATCCCAGGAAATCTTTATCCATTTCAAAAAGATGAATCCCCAATCCAGCAAAGATCAAAAGACCAAATGATGACCAAATAAAGATTGTAGGCCTCTGCAATCATTCCGGGCTTCTTGCTCGGAGGATGCAAAGGACCTATTTTTATCTGCTTATCTGACTGTTCAGAGGTAAGCTCGTCTCTCCTTTAAACCCAGCCGCGGGTCTTCATGGCATCGACCACCCTGGCCACGGCCACAGTGTAGGCTGCCTGACGCATGTTGATATTGTACTGTCTGGAGGCGGCCAATACTCCCTGGTAGGCCATGGTCATCCTCTCGTCCAACCTTTGATAGACCTCTTCGAATGACCAGCAGTAGCGCATGATGTTCTGTACCATCTCAAAGTAGGAGACGGTGACTCCGCCGGCATTGGCCAGGAAGTCGGGGATGACATGCACCTTGTTATTGAAGAGGATCTCATCTGCCTCCGGTGTGGTGGGACCATTGGCCAGCTCCAAGATGATCTTGGCCTTGATATTTCCAGCATTCTCCTTGGTGATCACGTTCTCCAGAGCGGCGACAATGAGAATGTCCACATTGAGCTCCAGGAGCTCCTCATTGCTTATCCTCTTGGCATCGGGTATGCTGGCCACGGTACAGGTCTCCGCCTTGACGCTTGATGCCTCCGCCGGCTCTATTCCTGCCGGATTGAATGCTCCCCCCTTGGAGTCGCTCACCGCGACAACCTTGCTGCCGAAAAGCTCCTTGGCCAGGCTGTGTGCATAGCTGCCGGCATTACCGTACCCTTGAATGGCAATTGTGGCCCGGGAGAGATCAATTCCTAATTCCCTTGCCGCCTCCCTCAGGGCATACATGCCTCCCCGGGCAGTGGCATCGCTTCTGCCACAGGAGCCGCCCACGCACAGAGGCTTGCCGGTAATGCAACCAAAGTTGTTCGAGCCGGTCAATTTTGAGTACTCGTCCATCATCCAGGCCATCATCTGAGGAGTGGTGTAGACGTCCGGCGCAGGAACGTCCCTCTCCGGTCCAATGTTCTGCCAGACCATATCCACATAGCCCCGACAGAGCCTCTCCTGCTCCCCAGTGGAGAGCTCCTTGGGATTGCAGATCACTCCACCTTTGCCTCCGCCCAGGGGCAGGCCGAGAAGGGAGGTCTTCCAGGTCATCCAGGCAGCTAGAGCCCTCACGGTATCAATGGTCTCATCCGGATGGTATCTTATGCCGCCCTTGCAGGGGCCCAGAGCATCGTTATACTGAACCCTGTATCCCTGGAAGATCTTTATGCTGCCGTCATCCATGCGCACGGGAATCGATACGTGAAACTCTCGCCTGGGGTGGCGGAGGAACTCATGCACTCCAGGATCGAGGTTTAGGATCTTGGCACAATCATCAAGCTGTTTTTGAGCTATCTCAAAAGGATTCGATTTGGTCATTATATTGCATCTCCATTAAGTATTTTCCCGAATCTTAATTTTTATGACCTGGTGGAGGGAGGTGTCCATCGTTCCCTATTTAAGTATTATGGGTCAAGTTTTTAAGTGATGGAGAAGGGCGGAATTGAGTTGTCGGCCTATTTAAAGATTTGCTATAATTAAATTGCAGATAAGAAATAGAGAAATAACGGACGAATTGAGTTGATATGAAGCTATATGAATGCGAAATTGTGAAGAAATCATAAATAATCTTAAAAAATTTACTATGAAAGTTCATAATCCTTGCCCCCTGCAGGGTATGGTACCTCGCAGGAATATACGTTCCGCCGAGCCAACAGGCTTATGAAAAGATATGAAAGGATCGCAAATAGAGATATTAATGGCGCCAAATAAAATCGCGCCATAGCGAGAAGGAAGACGCAGATGAGTATAATCATAGTGGATTATGGAATGGGAAACCTATTTTCCATATACAACGCCCTGGAGTATGTGGGCGGCAATCCCAAGATTGCCCGCGATCCAGGGGAGTTGGCCGGGGCGAAGGGCATAGTTGTCCCGGGTGTGGGGGCCTTTGGCAGCTGCATGAATCAGCTCTCTCGATTCTCAGACTCGCTCTTATCATGCTTCCAAGAGGGAGTGCCGATGCTGGGCATATGCGTTGGCATGCAGGTGCTCTTCCAGGAGAGCGAGGAGAGTCCGGGCGCGCCGGGTCTGGGCTGGATAGAGGGAAAGGTTGTGCGCCTGCCGGATGGAGTGATGATTCCCCAGATGGGCTGGAACAGCCTATACATCAAGCACCGGGTGGAGATTTTTGATGGCATCAGTGAGGGGGACATGTTCTACTTCGTCCATTCCTACTACGGCCAGCCGAGGGACAAATCGGTTATAGCCGCCACCACAGATCATGGAGTGGAATTGGCAGCTGCGGTCCATAAGGATAACCTCTTTGCCACCCAGTTTCATCCCGAGAAATCAGGGCCAAAGGGCCTTAGAATCCTGAAGAACTTCGTGAGGTCTACCATATGCTAGCTAGAAGGATCATTCCCTGCCTGGACTGCGACCTGGGAGTCCCCGGAGGCAGAGTGGTCAAGGGAATTGAGTTCAAGCAGATCAGATATGCCGGAGTCCCCTGGGAGCTGGCCGATCAGTACTATCAGGATGGTGCGGATGAGATCGTCTTTTTGGATATAACTGCATCCAGTGACCGGCGGGAGACAATGACCAGTGTGATAAAGAAGACATCGCTCTCGGTTTTTGTGCCCCTGGCCGTGGGCGGGGGGATAAGCAGCCTGGCGCAATCAAGGGAGGTCTTCAACGCTGGTGCGGATAAGGTCACCGTTAACACCTCCGCCCTAAAGCGACCGGATCTCATCAGCGAGATCGCCGGTAGATATGGAAATCAGGCCGTGGTTTTAGCCATAGATGCCAAAAGGCGCTATTCCCAGGAGGATGGCCGGAATATGGTACAGACGGAAGAGGGGCCCTGCTGGTTTGAATGCTCCTATTATGGCGGCAGGGAGTTCACCGGAATTGACGCCATCGACTGGGCCAAAAAGGCCGTCTCCCTGGGAGCAGGAGAGATCCTTCTCACCAGCATGGACAGAGACGGCACCAAGCTTGGATTTGACATACCCCTCACCGCTGCTGTGGCGAGAATGGTCCGGGTGCCTGTGATCGCCTCGGGGGGATGCGCAAATCCCGAGCATATGCTGGAGGTCTTCCAAAAGACCGATGCCTCTGCAGCTTTAGCGGCCAGCATCTTCCACTTCCAGGAATGCAGCATCAGAGACGTCAAGACATATCTAAGGAAGAATGGGGTGAATGTGCGATTATGATGCAATTGATTGGGAAGAGAAGGATTGCGAAAGGATGATCGCTGCGCAAGATTTATCCGTGTTCTGGAGGTGATGGCGACGAGGTGGATGATCGGAGATGAGATACATTGAGCTCTCAAGGGCCCCCTGTAATCAGACCCTGGAGATTCATTCCGTGAACGGTGAGTATGGCTGGGAGAGGAGGTTTGAATCCATGGGAATAAGAAGAGGCAGCCGTGTGCGCAAAATAACCTGCCATCCCTTTGGCGGACCGGTGGTAATCGAGCTTAACGGATCGAAGATCTCGCTTGGACGGGGAATAGCAGCAAAAATAGAGGTTGAGGTGCTCTCATCTCCCCCAGTTAAGAGGCAGATCTGAAATCCTCATCCCCGATCGAGCAATAATTGAATCCTGGATAATTTATGTTGATATGAGCTGCTTGAGCCTCTGGATGCTCTCCATGGCCTGAGCGGACTCATGCAGCTTCTCTTCCTCGAAATGTTTTATGACCTCTTCAATGCCCGCTTTCAATGAGTAGACCTTCATCGGTCTTCCTTTGCCCTCGCGCTTAATCTCCTTCTCCTCTATCCAGTTGTTGTCGCGCAGGGTTCTCATGGCAATGCTGACCTCTGGCTGCCTGAGGTCTGAGCCCATCTCTATCTCCCTTGAGGAGGCCTCATCCACATTTGCCAGAAATGTGATAAGGGTTGCTACGTTTCGGGGTACTCCAAGGGAGCGGAGCGTCTCCACGAATTCCATGTCCTTGTCATCCAGGATCTTTACTGTCGACTCTCTCATAATCGTCACCATATTTTTCTGGCCACTAATACTTAATGATATAAATAATTTGTTTTGAAAGGCTTGGTCTTTTAATTTTACTTATTTAGACTAATACTTTAGATAATAAGTTAAAATGCAGCTGATATTCGCATTTAGATGGTTATTTAGGATAAAATAAGCCTGATTAGGAATTTATAATCACGATGATTTTTTGAGGGGATGATATTCCTCAAAAATTAAAGCCGTTTTTTTGCCATTCTTGCGAAAGCAACTACAAAATAGAGTTAAATAATTAATTTAGGGAGAATAATTTAGTATAAGTTTGAAAATTTTTTTATAATCGCAATTTATTCGTCCCGATATAGATATATCTCGTAAGGTCCTTTGGTTCTCTATGATAGCCATCGAGATTGACAAAAGGGATCTGGATGAGCTGACAAAGACTGAGGTTAAAAACCTACCGGGGGCACTTTTTGCCGGTGCCAGTCCTCTTCTTAAGCCCTTTATGAAAAAGCTGGAAGCTCTTTTGCCCCAGGAGAATAAGGGCCGGGGGGATAGCTATGTGCTCTGTGCCCTTCATTCTCATATAGATGAGGTGCATGCCGACGAGAGTCAGATCGTTGTCAAAAGCAGCGATGAAGTCGTCAAGATTCGTCGCGAAGAGCTGGCAAAGCTGATGGATGAGAGATATCCGACCACTGGCCACCAGCGGCTCAACCTGCCCGGACTGCTGTTTTTGCAGAGCGGCCCGGCACTGCAGTCCGCCAGCGCCATGATCCTCCGCCGGGAGCATAAATTGCGCATCCCCGATGGCCGCCGGACCATGCGCTACATCTTCCATATGGGCGTGGTGACGCTCGATGCGGATAAAGAGAAGATAAAAATCGGCTTTGACCTGGAGAGGCTGCCAAAAAAGGCAGATGGCACCTCCACCCTGGAATAAGCCAAAGCCATATTCAGAATCCAGATCCTTTGGAGCCTGGCAACTATGTTATCAGGTGGCGCAACTCCCAGAGAAGCTTGGGATTCAACCGGAAGAGCACCCGCAAGAGGCCAGGCAGATCCAATTTGGATATGTCCTCCTTTGCCAGGGAACCGATCAGCATATTGAGATCTTTGTCGGTCAGCTTTACGAAGAACTCCTTGAACTCCAGGCTGCGAGCCAGGTGCCTGCCTATGCCCTCTCGCCAGCGTTCCTCATACTCTCGAAGCCCCTCTTTCGTGACGTTGCCTGCGGCAACAGCTTTTGCTGCCACCCCTCCGGCGATGACGCCTGCCTCCATGGCATTGAGAATCCCCCCTCCAGTCAGTGGATCGGTCTGGCGGGCGGCATCTCCAACCAACATAACGCCGTCAGCAGTGGCCGACTGGATGGGCCCGGAGCAGGGATCTCCTCCTACCACCATCTCCACTATCTTGCCATTGGGAAAGTGCTTTTTTGTAAATTCCCGCAGCAGACGGATGGCTTCACCGGGCCTGGATCGGCTTCCAAGGACTCCCAGTCCGACGTTGGCCAGCTTCTCCCCTTTGGGAAAGGACCAGGCGTACCCTGAAGGAGCAATGCTGTTTCCCAAGTAGAACTTGGTGTAGTCATCATCGATTCCCGGATCCAATACCAGAAACTGGGCGCAGGATTCGATGTCCTTGAGGTTGAGCGTGGTGTCAATACCCGCCCAACGGCCTACCTTTGACTCTACGCCATCCGCACCGATGATGATCGGGGCTTCGATTTTCAGAGGATCTCCCACTTGAATGGCATTAACGCCAAAAGGAACGCCATCATTCATCAGAAGGCTGGCAGCGCGAGTCTTGACCAGCACTCGGGCCCCGGCGCGGGCGGCTTGCATAGCCAGGGCCCGGTCGAAGACCTTTCTCTCTAAAACGTAGCCAACCTCGCTTCCGCTCCTATCCTCGGACATGACTATGCTGCTTCCGTCTGGAGAGTAGATCTTGGCGCCCTTCACCTCAGAGGCGATCCACTCCGCCTCTGGCTTGACCATCTTGCATAAGGCCCTCTTGCCCACCCCCTCAGCGCAGCGAACAGGATCGCCGATCTCCTGGCGCTTCTCCAGCAGGACCACATTCAGGCCTGCCTCTGCCGCCGTCTTTGCGGCCATTGAGCCGCCTGGGCCCGCTCCAACCACTATCACATCGCATTTCATGCCTCGACCTCTAGCGCTCCCACCGGACATATCTTGGTGCAGATGCCGCACTCTTTGCAGTCTGCGGAAATCTCCAGCCAGGTCTCCACCAGCTCCAGGGCACATGTCGGGCATACGCTGACGCAGGCACCACAGTAGCAGCACTTGTATCTGTTGACGGTAAGCAATAAATCACATCCATTTTAATATTTTATTTCAAAGTCATTATAGCCTTTGGCCTCGATCTCCGAGAGCTCCATTCCCAAGACCACGGAACCGGAAGGACCGGACTTCATAGCCTTGAGCATCTCTCCCACCTGTCGTCTCTCTCCCTCCAGCACCGCCTCCACTCCGCCCCCGGGAATATTTCGCACCCATCCATTGATTCCCAGGGATTTGGCTCGGTCACGGGTATAGGCGCGATAATAAACACCCTGCACCCGGCCAGAAACCCTGACGTGCACCGACATCATCTATTTTGCCCCAGTCACAAGATCCTCTAAAGCCTGACGCTGATCCTTGGCTTTAATGATTCCCGATGCCAGCAAGACGCCCTCCGATCCCAGGTCCAGAGCGCTTCTCAGATCCTCGCCATGGGTTATCCCCGCGCCGCAAAGGACCCCCACACGAGGGGCGATTTTCTTGACCGCGCTGACAGAATCGCTAACCACGTTGGGATTGGCCTTGGATACCGGAATTCCGCTTCCTATGAGCTCTGGAGGCTCCACTGCCACATAATCAGGTTCAAGAGCTGCCGCAGCCCTGGTGGTGGCCACGTTGTTGGTGCAGATGATGCTCGCGAGGCCAAGATCCCGGCAGGCGGAGAGGGAGGCTTCCATATCGGCCAGCTTGATCCTTCTCTCCGAGTGGTTTATGAGTGAACCTCTCGCACCTGCTGCTTTTATGGAAGCGGCGGTCACGTGTCCGGTAAATCCGCCATAGCCAACGCCATCTACATGCTGGGCATAGACCGGAATTTTTACCTCACGAGATATGGCATGGATGTCTGCCGTCTGGGGTGCCACTATCATCTGCACAGAATAGTCCCTGGCGATATCCTCGCAGATCTCGGCCAGGCGCAGAGCCTCCGGGCCTGTAGACTCACGGTAGGTCTTGAAATTGAGCACAATTATGGTCATATTCTTCCTCGGCTTCCGGTGCGATCTCAGTGGACATATAAATTTTGGCTGCAATCGTCTCTTATGTCGCGATAGCACTTCTCATAAACATGCTCTGCAGCGCATTCGCCACAGGTTTTCATCATCATCTTCCCTTTAAATATGAAAGCGATCAAAGGCAGCATTCCCCTCTCTTCTCTATGGATCAGGTGATAGATCAGTCCCTCAGGCTGGGAGTAGTCGAGGATCACCGGCTCTATTTCTCTGTGCTCAATGATGAATCTCTCAAGGACCGGGTAGCAGCGCTGGCAGATGGCGCAGTCCTTCCTGCCGATAAATAGCAGCACCAGCCCCTCTCTCTTTTCAATTTCCCCTGCCAGGGCCATGGCCGGCCCATAAGAATCCTCCAAAAATGTGGATACGATCTCCGATACCTCGTCTGAGGATAGCAGATATTTTCTAGACAGCTCCAGGCTTATCTCTTCCTGCTTTGCGGCGATGAAGTCCTCTGCCAGGGAGATAAGATCCATGGAAGGGGAAACGTCATTCATCTTCGCGGGGGTATGATCCTTCTAGGGGATTAATTTTTCTTATAGATCATGAATTACTTTGATCCTGAGCTTGGAGAAGTCCTCTTTGATCTCCACCAAAAAGCCCATGCCATCGAAGATCTCCTCTAATTCCTTGAGGACGAACTTCTTGGGGGCATCCGATCCGAAGATCAGAGTGAACTCGTTCTTGCCGGTCTTATTCATGGTAAATAGGTTGCAGATCTCCAGCCGCCGGAGGATGGTCTCTGCATTGAAGAGCTTGTGCTTGAACTGCTCGGCATGGGCCCGGCTGACCTCTTTATGCAGGCTCCAGAACTTCTCTTTATCAGGATGCGTCTCGATGAAGCTCAAGAACAGTATCCAGTGGTCAATATCAAGGATGACATGCTCCCCGGCAGAGAGCATCTCTGCATGGGTATAGACCTTGTTGTCCTCCGCATATTCAAAGAGCAACTTATGTTTGCCAAAGAACTTCAGAGACTCTCGCATCAGCTCGCTCTGGGACATGTTCGAGTCCTCTTTCATCTTCTTGAACAGGCCAGCTGTCTCCTCGTCCAGTGCTATGGTGATCCTTTCCGGCGACTTCATTTCATCCTCTTCGATTTTCCTGCTAAATTGCTGCTCGCCACGGTTCAATGCTTCCACCAACATCTTCGTGCTTATGCTATATTACCTTTATCTGGCATTATCTTTTTATATCAATGCCGGAAAAGGCGTTCCTTTGCACTGCTATTAATTTATTGCTGAATGGGTTCATGCCGTCTCCAAGCCCGCCTATGCCAGGAGATCTTGGATCTTAATGTTGCAGATCCGGCCCTTTCATCATGCGCACCGATATTGTTATATTCAAAAGAGATGTGAAAGCCTCACATGGACTCTTGGATGAATGATAGGGAAAGATATTCTGCAAAGGATAAGAATAAGCTGGAGAAGGGATCTGGTTTTGTCAAGATCTGGACGCTTCTGAGCAACTGGGTCTACAGGGTAATTTCCTGGTAGCACGCCCTTTTGTCTCCGTGCCTCTTCCATGAAAACGCACCTAAAAACCGGGGGATATCAGCCATCTCCCCCGTTTTACTTTCTCCAATGCGAATCGCATAATTGACCTCCAGATCCAGCCCAGGTAAGCTGCGAGGAAAGGGATTTTCCATCGAAATCGAAGTCCAATCTCTCTTTCCTGCTATAAGACAATTCAAAATGTAATAGCATTAGCTCCCAACTCAATCCGCCCTCAAAGGTCCAGGAGTTGGCAGGCCACTCAAGATTCCTTCTGGCATATTATTCAACATTTTCCATTTTGCTCTTCAAGGCAAGAAGCTCACGATAGATCTCCTCCAGTGCTCTATTCTGAGCGGCAAAATTGTCAAGGACTGCCTTGGACTCTTCCTCTGCGCGAATGTTCATAAGATAATCATTGTGAGCTTTTAGGCGATCCTGGCGATTTTGGCTCATCAGGATTAAAGACGCGGTATAGGCAGACTGCAATGAGAAGATCAAGTTCATGAAGATGAACGGATAAGGATCCCAGGCTTGCATGTAGGCAGTTGCATTGAGCAGCACCCAAACTGCCACAAGGATCGATTGTGCGAGTATGAATCGCCATGACCCCAAGTTCTCGTAAACCCAATCGGCAAACTTCTCTCCTTGACTGGATGGGCCAGGATCTATATCACTAAGCTCTTGGACAGGAGGATGATCATGCTTAAACGGCTCGGGGAATTCCAGTTTTCTCAAATTTAACCCTCTGAAAAGTCCATATGATAAGACAGCATTATATGCATCGATCAATGTGGCCTGCAATATGTCTAGAGAGATAACCGCTGCATGGCGCATCCCTGCTCCAGCCTGCCCGGGACCTGGCCACGATCATGTCAGAGGCGCGAATCCTGCGAAATGACTTTGGAATGGACGTTGCCAAAAATGAGTTCACAGGATTGAAAAGGATTACATCAAGGATTTTTCAGATATCTCGTAAGCCACTGGCAACGGACTTAAATAGGTAGAGTCCACCTGGGGGCCCAAAGTGAAAAAATGCCATTAATTGATATTCAATTAGCTGTATCAGGCTTGGATTCTAGAACTCTGGAGCAGGCAGGGATCATTGCAAACTTCTTCGCTGGCTTCCTCCTGGCCTCAGATTATTTACTTTTTAATGATAAAATAAATAAAATAAATGAATATTTAGAGCTTCATTTATTAAAAAGATACAATAGGTTTTCTAAAAGAGTTAAGAATTATTCAAAATGGAATAGAAGTTTTATATTTACTTTACTTTTCGTGGTTATTTCACTGTCTGTTTATCAATTCATATCTAATTCCGCGACCAGCTTGCTGGATTACATGACATACTACTATGGCTTTGCAAAACTTGTTCTCATACCATTACGCAGAGTGCTCCTTGTATCTTTATCGATCCTGGCAGTAATGTTCATTCTCCTGTTCATCGCTCGATCCACACCAAAGAAGATGATTGGCGCATTCGCTATTTTGCTCTTTATGTTTGGGAATATATTGCTCCTTCTCAGCACCGTCATTGAGTAGCTGAAATTGGCCAAAAGACCCATTCCTCGCATATTTGGAGCGAGAGAAGAAGAGGCTCCTCGCTATGTAGTATGGATGAACTTGAATCGCAAATTCTCTGTATCCTTTTGCCCCTGTGGTGAACCGCTATGCTCTGACCCAACCACAGAGGAACAGAGACTATAACCGCTGCCGTACCTCACCCAAATAATTCAGCAAAGAGCCATAAACCACAAAGCACACAAAGGACACAAAGACCGCACCAAGGATTATTGGGCTATCAAGAACTGGATTACCTTTGCGAGGCCTTTGTGATCTTTGTGCTCTATATGGCTAAAATCCGTTATCTGCAATCCAATCAAACCACAGAGGCGCATAGGAACAGATGGCTGTTCTCAGCCGCGCCTGACCCACATAATTAAGCGAAGAGCCGAAGAAAATATTGCCTCATAGAATAAAAGCAAGCCAGGTGGCAGACTCCTGCCATTTCTCCTCTACTGCTCCGCCATCCTCTGGTATATCCGCTCCATCATCGGCATAGGCGATACGGCATTCATATCCATTCCCAGGTCGTCCGGCCCCAGGCCCAGTGCGATGCCCACCAGCTGGGTCACATAGAGAACTGGAATCCCTATCTCCTCGCCATACCTCTGTTCCACCGACCTCTGCTTGGTATCCAGCATGAACTGGCACAGAGGGCAGACGGTGATGATGACCTCCGCTCCCGCCTCCTTGGCGTCTTTCAGGATTCGATAGGCGGTCTCATTGGCAGCCTCCTCCTTGGGCATGAATATCGGCCCGCCACAGCAGAAGGTCTTCCGCCGGAAGTCAACAGCGTCCGCCTGCAGAATCCGGATCAGCTTCTCCAGGACAACGGGATACTCCGGGCTGTACACCCCAGGAGGGCGTGAGAGGAGGCAGCCATAATAAGCAGCCACCTTCAGCTCCTTTAAAGGAACCACAATCCCCTGGTCATCTTTCTCCAGAACCTCGAGGATCACATCCAGAGCGTGCCGAATCTTCGCCCCTTTGTACTCCTTTTCCAGGACGGCATTCACTTTGGCTCTGATCTCCACATCCTCCAGCTTCATGGCAGCCGCCCTGAGGTTGCTGTAGCAGATGGAGCAGGAGGTCACGATATCCAGCTCGGTCTGGGACATGTTCCGGGCAGCAAGCCCCGTGGCCACCATCTCATTGGAGACGTGAGTTGCCCCGCAGCAGTTCCAATCCTCCAGCTCCTCCAGCTCGATTTCAAGGCTCGAAAAGACCGCTCTGGTGGACCTGTCCATCTCCTTTCCCGTGGAGAGAGAAACGCAACCCGGATAGTAAGCCAGCTTCATTTGCCCAGCTCCTCCATAATCCTCTTGACCTCATCCTTTCCCATAACCTGCTCTCTTTCCAGGGTTATCTTGCCCCGGGGGAGAAGCTCCAGGCCCACCTTCATGGACTGAACAGTCCCTTGGGGATAGAAGAGCAAGAACTCGCCGATGAGAGGAAGCTCGCTTATCCGACCGTATTCCTCGATCTGCTTATTGAAGAGGTGGTCGTAGTTCTTTCCAGGGCTTTCTATCTTCTCCCTGTCCGCCAGCTCCTTCAGAGCGGACACGACCATCTTCGGCCTTATTCCCCGGGGACAACGCACAGTGCACAATAGGCAGGATGTGCACAGCCACAGAGTCTCATTGTGCAGGGCCTCCTCCCGTCTGCCCTCCAGACAGAGCTTGACCAATCTTCTTATGCTCGGTTTCATAAGATGAGCCGTGGGGCAGCTGGCCGAGCAGGTGCCGCACTGAATGCAGGTCCTTACCTCCTCTCCTGCCAGCCTTAATACCTCGTTCTTGAAATCCTCTTCTATTGCCGTGGCCATTACACTGCCCCCGCGTTCTCTTCTCTTGCCTTCTTTCTCTTCCTTTCAGCCTCGTGGAGCCTCTCTACAATCTTCTGGCTCGCCTTATCCGGCGGCTCGTTCTCCATGATCTGGCGGATCTTGGGCTTGGCCAGCATTGGCACCAGCGGCTTTAAGGCTTCATCCACCATCTTCAGAAGCTCGGGATCCACCTTCGGCGCCTCCGGAGCGGGCAGGGGCGTCCTATCGATCTTGGGCGGGACCACAGCGCCGCTCACATCCGGTATCTTCCGCTCGCCGGTCAATATGGTACGAATCGCCTCCTTCCACTCCTCTGCCCAGGGGGTCTCCTTTACCTCCGTATGGCTGACCTCAGTCCTCTGCACATCAATGGCCGAGACGGGACAGGCCTTCTCGCAGGCCCCGCATAGGATGCACTGATCTTCCACCGGAGCGGCTTTGCCCCGCTCGTCCACATACCAGCACTTGGCAGGGCAGACGTTGAAGCAGGCCAGACAGCCCAGGGGATCGCATCGAACGAGGTTCTTCTCCACCATCTTGATCTCCCCCTGGAAGGGCTTGGATATGTCCATGCCCTCATAGGGGCAGACCAGAGCGCACCTGCCGCAGCCAATACATAGGCTCTCATCGACCTTTATCTTCCCCTCGATCTTCGGCTCCTCATCAAGCTTTAGAGGCTCGCCCTCGACAGCGATCGCCTCCTCCGGACAGAGGGGGACGCACAGCCCGCAGTAGTCGCAAAGATCCTCGTCTATCAGCAGCTGCTCATAAGGCACCAGATCGCGGGGATCCCGATCCTTTTCCACTTTATCGACCAGAAGGAAGGCCTTGCAGAACCTGGCGCACCGTCCGCAGAGGTTGCACTTCTCCTGATCTATGGAGATCTTCCCTTCAATCCCCTCCCGAAGGGGTCCAAAATCCTCCCGAGTCTTGTCAAAGGTCACCTTGATCGCTTCCGTCGGGCAGACGGGCTCGCAGAGCAGGCAGGGCAGACACTTCTCATTTGGCTTCGCCTCGGCCATGAGCCTGGGATACTCCTCCCTCTCTCTGAAGTCGACCGGCTTTGGAATTGCCTTTTCTGTTGTCTCACACACATTTTCAGTCATGCTTTTGCTTCGGCAGCCTCTGCCGCCTCTGGCTCAGCCTTTTTCTCCACAACTCTCATTTCGAAGGCCTTCATTGGACAGAAGTTCACGCACATCCCACAGAATACGCAAAGATCTTGGTCTATCAACACAGGCGGCGCATCCAGGCCTTTGGCGATCTCCTTCAGCGGCCCCTCCTGCAAGGCTTTTTTGGGGCAGATGGCAACGCAAATGGAGCATCCGGCGCATTTCTTATAATCGTAATCCAGGATCTTCTCGCTATCCTTGGTCCTCTGCTTGGCCAGGATATGGGATCCTTCCACCTCCATGTCCTTCTCAATCTCCATCATGCTGCCCCTCACTTCCCTTGGCCATCATGCTTTCCGATTGTATCTCTGCTTCCTCATTTAGATCTGCCTCCGCCTCTCGACCAGCCTCTTTCTCTGCCTTTCCCCCTCCAGGCCCTTTTCTCCTCTTATCCAGCTCAGTTCCAATGGGACCGATGGCCTTCAACTCTCCGATGAACTCCCTAAGATCTTTGGCATAGATCTCGCCCTCGCTGGCCGCACACCAGACGATCTTGACCCTCCCCGGATCAATGCCGATCTTCTCCAGGACTCCCTTCAATACATTCACCCTCTGCAGAGCCTGGTAGTTCCCATCATGGTAATGGCATTCGCCTATACGGCAGCCGGCGATGAGCACCCCATCCGCCCCCCGCCGCAAGGCCTCCAGGACGAAGCTGGGATCAACCCGCGCCGAACACATCACCCGGATGTTGCGGGCATTGGTGGGATACTGAATGCGAGAGGTACCGGCGAGATCGGCGGCACCGTAGCTGCACCAGTTGCACAAAAATGCGATGATAAGGGGAAACTCCTTCTTCACCTCGGTCGCCGCTCTGACCTGGGCCAGGATCTGTTCATCTGAGAACAGACGCATCTTGATGGCATCCACTGGACAGGCGGCAGCACACGACCCACAGCCTTTGCAGGCTGCCTCGTCCACGTAAGCCGGACTCTTCACAGATATGGCCTTCTGAGGGCAGACATCGACGCACAGCTTGCACCTGATGCACAGATCGGGATCCACATAGGCTGATGTGGGCTCCAGATCCAAGAATCCCTTCTGCAATAGCCTTATGGCCTTGGCGGCGGCAGCACTGCCCTGAGCTATGGATATGGGGATCTCCTTGGGCCCGGAGGCGCACCCGGCGATGAACACCCCATCGATATGAGCCTCTACCGGCCTCATCTTGGGGTGAGCGATCTCAAAGAACCTGTCCGGCCTGCGGGAGAGGCCGAGAAGGTTGCCCAGAACGTCCGCACTCTTATCCGGCTCCAGGCCTACGGAGAGGACGGCGATATCGTGCCGGACCCTCTTTATCTCTCCAGTCTGGGTGTCCTCAAAGCTGAGATAGATATCGCCATCTAACTCCTCGATGCTGGATACGCGGGCGCGAACGAAGTTTATGCCCAGCCTCTGCGCCCGTATATAAAACTCCTCATAACCTTCTCCACCCGCCCTGATATCGATATAATAGATGGTGATATCCGAGCCGGGGTACTTCTCAGCGATCAGCTGGGCATTCTTCAGCGAGGCCATGCAGCAGATCCGAGAGCAGTATATGTTGCCGACTGTGGCGTCTCTGGAGCCGACACACTGCAAGAAGGCTATGGACTGGGCGACCTGGCCCGTGCTCGGCCGGACAACCTCGCCCTTGGTCGGACCGGAGGCATTGAGCATCCTCTCCATCTGCAGAGTGGTGACGACATCCCTGAGCCTGCCAAAGCCGTACTCCTCCTTCCGGGCGGCGTCAAAGGGCTGCCATCCAGTGGCCACGATTATGGCCCCCACATTGATCTTGAAGTGCTCGATCACCTGATCCAGCTTGACCGCCTGGGTGGGGCAGGACTCCACGCACCGGCCGCAGCCGATGCAGGCCTTGGGGTCTACGCATGCCGACAGGGGGACGGCCTGAGGATAGGGCACATAGATGGCTTTTCTCTTGCCGATGCCGAAGTCGTACTCATTGGGCACCTCCACTGGACAGACGTCTGCGCATTCGTTTATGCAGCCTTTGCAGAGGACGGGGTCCACATAGCGCGCCCGGTGAACTCCAGATACTGTGAAGTTGCCCACGCTGCCCTCCACCCCCAGGACCTCGGAATAGGTGTAGAGGGTGATATTGGGATGGTTGAAGACCTCGGACATCTTGGGGCCCAGAACGCAGATGGAGCAGTCGTTGGTGGGAAAGACGTCTGTGAGCAGGGCCATGTAACCGCCGATGGTCGGCCGGCGTTCCACCAAAAACACATGAAAGCCCGCATCCGCCAGGTCCAGGGCGGCAGCGATCCCGGCCACGCCTCCTCCTACTACCATCACATCCTTGTTAACCGGTATCTGCTCCTGCTCTAAGGGCTGCAGGAGGGCGGCCTTGGCCACGGCCATTGATATCAGGTCCTTGGCCTTCTCCGTGGCCATGGCTGGCAGGTCCATGTGCACCCAGGAGCAATGCTCCCGGATGTTGGCCATCTCCAGCATATAGGGGTTCAGCCCGGCCTTGGCAATGGCCCGGCGAAATGTGGGCTCATGCAGTCTGGGCGAGCAGGCGGCCACCACGATCCTATCTAGCTTATATTCAGCAATATCCTTTTGAATCTGCTCCTGCCCAATATCCGAGCAGGAGAACTGCAGATCTCTGGCCACGGCCACATCAGGCAGCTTCTCGGCGAAGCTCTTCAGCTCTTCAATATCCAAGACGCCGGCGATATTCAGGCCGCAATGACATACATAAACACCAATGGGCATGGACTTCA
Source organism: Methanosaeta sp. UBA458 (assembly GCF_002496085.1). Taxonomy (NCBI): domain Archaea; kingdom Methanobacteriati; phylum Methanobacteriota; class Methanomicrobia; order Methanotrichales; family Methanotrichaceae; genus Methanothrix; species Methanosaeta sp. UBA458. Next base: position 26,608 of record NZ_DAIK01000068.1, read on the forward strand.
GGTAGTATGATCTCCTTAATTCACTTAAACCTATGCAAGGGAAAAAAAGCCATTTGTCAAAAATTTTCTATGAACTTCTGGGGTTTCAGCGATTCTTGCTCCCCAGGCAGAGGTTCGAATGTCCGCGGGTCGAGCAGGATTGTGTTCTGACAGTAGCTGCAGATCGTCTCCAGGAAGATTCCCTTTTCCAGGGCAGAGTCCACCTCATCCTGGTCGGTCAGATACTGGGTCATCTCCTCTCCACATTGGGGGCAGACCACCCGAAGCCACTCCAGACGGCTCAACTCCCGGATGCTTTTGATCAAGATGCCTATGGCATCGGCAAAACTCTCCCTTCTGAAGGGTAAAGCTCGCAATTGATCGATCAGAAAAGGAAGCTGAGCGCCCTCCTCTTGCAAGGGAATGATCAGTTGGTCAATGCCCCTGGCCAGACCTATCTCCTGGCAGAGGGTTGGAGAACGACTTCCCTTCCGGGTTGCCAGAGCCACCAGGCACTCGGAGTTCCTTATGGCAAAGGACACCCTATCGGCAAGAGAGATAGCAGGCGATTGATTGTACAGGGCGACATAGCTTTCCAGGCCCACCCGCCCCAGCGCTAGCGAGAGCCGCAGAGCCAGGTCTTCATCATCCGGATCGTAGGAAATGTAAACTTTAGAGATCATCCAATCATTACGCCTTTAACTTTTCTATCTTCACAGCGCATGCCTTGTACTCCGGAGTCTTCGCCTGAGGATCAAGAGCGGCATTGGTCAGAAGGTTGGTCAAGACATCCTGGTAATGGAACGACATGAAGGCCATGCCGCGGGAGGACTTGTCTGTAACCCTAGCTTTGGTCTTAACAGAGCCCCGCCTGGAGCTGACAACAACCGTCTCTCCGTCCTCGATCTCGAGTTCTCTGGCATCGGCAGGGCTTATCTCTATGGCCTCCTCCGGCCATACCCACATTATTCCTTTGGATCGCCTGGTCATGGATCCGCAGTTGTAATGCTCCCTTCTCCTGCCGGTGGTGAGGATCAAGGGATATTCCGTATCGGTCTGCTCAGCGGGGTACTTGTGCTGTACGGCATTGAACCTTCCCAGGCCGCAGCTGAAGCTCTCCGCATGCAGGGTCTCTGTTCCCGGATGGTCAAGGGACGGTATGGGCCACTGCAGCCCGCCGTCATCCAGCCGATCGAACTTCACTCCGGCAAACATCGGCGCCAGTGAGGCGATCTCATCCATGATCTCCGAGGGGTGGCCGTAGCTCATCGGATAGCCCATCCTCTGGGCGATCTGACAGATCGTCAGCCAGTTCTCCTGGCCGCATAGTGCTGGTATCGCTTTCCGCACCCTTTGAATGCGCCGCTCGCCGTTGGTGAATGTTCCATCGCACTCGGCAAAGCTGGCTGCGGGCAGGATGACGTCTGCATACCTGGTGGTCTCAGTGGGAAATATCTCCTGCACTACCAGGAAGTCCAGGGACTCCAGAGTTGATCTCACCCGGTTGGTGTCGGGCTCGGTATGGGCGGGGTCCTCTCCCAGGATGTAAAGGCCGCGGATCTCCTTTCCCGGATTGCGTTCTATCATCTGGGTGGAGGTCTGGCCGGGGACAGAAGGCAAGGCAACCTTCCAGGCTTCCTCGAACTTGGACCGGATGCCAGCATCGGTCACCGGCTGGTAGCCGACATGGACGTTGGGAAGGGCGCCCATATCACAGGCCCCCTGGACGTTGTTCTGGCCGCGCAGAGGCATGATGCCAGTCGAGCGGCGGCCAACGTTTCCGGTGAGCATTGCCAGGTTGCCCAGGGACATCACATTGGAGGTTCCAGTGGTGTGCTCAGTTATGCCCAGGCCGTAGATGATCATCGCTTTATCGGCCCTGGCATAGAGCCGGGCGGCCTCGATGATATCCTCTGCCGCCACTCCGGTGATCTGGGATGCCCTTTCAGGCGGATACTCCTCCACCGTCTTTTGCAGGTTCTCAAATCCCATGGTGCGCCGGTCTATGAAATCCCGGTCCTCCAGCCCTTCTTTAAGGATCACATTCATCATTGCATTTATCAGGGCGATGCTTGTTCCCGGTTTCTGGTTGAGCCAGACCGATGCCCTGTCGACCAGCTCGATTTTACGGGGGTCAGCGACGATTATCTTCGCTCCATTTCTGGCTGCCTTGATTATCTTCAGGCTGACTACGGGATGGGCTTCAGTGGTATTGGAGCCGATGATGAAAAGGACATCGGCGTCTTCAATCTGGTCAAAGGAGTTGGTGGCTGCTCCGCTGCCAAAGCAGGCGGCAAGACCGGTCACTGAGGGGGCATGGCAGACCCGGGCGCAGTTGTCCACATTGTTGGTTTTAAAGACCGCTCTGGCAAGCTTTTGCACCAGATAGTTCTCCTCATTGGTGCAGCGGGAGGAGGAGAAAGCCCCTAAAGAATCGGGGCCGTATCGATCTTGGATCTCTGTGAACCTCCGGGCGACCAGGTCTAAAGCCTCATCCCAGGATGCCGGCTCGAATTGACCGTTTCTCTTTATCAGAGGAGTGGTGAAGCGGTCGGGATGGTGGATGATCTCCTCCAATCCAAAGTGGCCTTTGACGCAGGCCTGGCCCCGGTTTACCGCTCCATCCCGGCTTGGCGTGACGGATAATATTCTGTCTTCAGAGATCTTGAGATCCAGGCTGCAGCCTACGCCGCAGTAGGGGCAGATGGTGACCACGGTGCGGTCGGGCCGGATCCATTTCTCCGAACGGATGAAGAGGGCGCCGGTGGGGCAGGCGTCAACGCATGCCCCGCAGAACTTGCAGTCTGCCTCCTGCAGGGATTCGGGACCTATCCAGTGGTTGCGGTGAAAATCGGGGTTGTTAAATAGGATGCCCAGGCCGCGTACCTCGTCGCACATTCTTATGCACCGGCTGCACATGATGCAGAGATTGTAGTTGCGGTCGAAGAACGGCTCTCTTAATACCGGCATATCCCGGAAAGAGGTCTGATATCTGATCTTGTCCAAACCGGTGAAGGTGACTGCCTCTTGCAGCTCGCACTGGCCGTCGTTAGGACAGTACTTGCAGCCCACTGTTACTGGAAACTTGCGCATGCACTCCCGCAGCTCGCCGCATTCGTTCTTTCTCTCGCAGAAGAGGCAGGAGGTGGGATGGTTGGTGAGGGCGAGGAGCATCTCCAGGGTATGTCGTCTCATCTCCTGGAGCTCCTCGGTGCGGGTATGGACAACCATTCCCTCGGCTGCAGGGGTATTGCAGGATAAAGGATAGTAATCCAGGCCTTCCACAGAGACGATGCAGAGCTTGCAGGAGCCTATGGGCTTCAAGTCCGGGTGGTGGCAAAGAGACGGCACATAAGAGCCCGCAATGCGGGCAGCATCGAGAATGGTGGACCCCTGGGGGACGGATACCTCTCGATCATCGATGAGCAGCTTTATTTCTGACATGTTCCCAACCGCGCCGGGACAGCGATAAGGGTTGATTGTATTTGTAGGTTGCTCTGCCTGCCTCAAAATTTATTAATTAGATTATAATAATTGTGGGGTGCAATTCAGATCTTTTATGGAAGAGCGATCAGGCACCAGAGCCGCCGAAGAGAACGCGAATTTGCTTTGTGGAATCATTCTTCCGAATCGCTCAATGGTATCGATTTGCCTCAGCAGAGGGGCTCGGCTGCGTCCCCCTTTGGAACCTTCCAGCCCAAATCTGTCTTCCAGTCTTCGTATTTGAGGGATATTCTTAATTTAATTCTGTATAATATTATATTACCTTTTTCATCTAGTTTGGCATCAAGCTCAGCAACGCGTGCGATCCTTAGGTTCCAGATGGATTTATGTGCCGTGTCGATTGCGTTTTTGGCAGCATCTTCCCAACCGATGGGGGATGATCCTACGAGCTCAATAGCTCGATAAACGCTCTCTTGAACCATAGTCAATTTTATGCCACTCAATATTGATATATCTTTCCCGCTGCAAGACGATAATTTTATAATTGAATGCGGGCTAAAATTTAAGTACCATTAATAATATCCCATGTTCTCTGAGGACAATTCTATGCTTAAGCATTCTCTTTTCGGATTCAGGCTCTGCCAGGTTGTATTTCTGAGCCTGTTGATCGCACCTCTTGTTGCTGCAGGAGCTGATGAGATGAACAGCACCGATATTTCGGGATCGATATTTCAGAATCAAGAGTTCAACTTCCAGTTCCTCCGGACCATCGGCTATACAGCGAGCGGAGGCGCAGACATCAACGAATGTCTGGACACGGCTTTTCGCATCAAAGATGGCGATGCTGAGAGCTGGTACGGCCAATGGAACAGAACTGCCGCCAGGCTGGAGAGTACTGCCGAGGAGTTCCTGGCCAGTGGACATAAGATCAGCGCAAAGGAAGCCTTCCTGAGGGCCTCGAACTACTACCGGAACGCTGGATTCTACCTGGACATCAATCCCGATGATCCTAGGATTGTGTCCACCTGGGAGAAGAGCCATGACTGCTTCATTAAGGCAGCAAACCTCTCCAGCGGCCTCATCCGGCCGGTCCGCATTCCTTTCCAGAACACCACCCTCCCCGGCTACCTGTGTCTGGTGGACGGCAACGGCACCAGTAGGCCGACTCTGATCGTTCATACCGGCTTTGACGGAACTGGTGAAGAGCTGTACTTCGGGGTGGCAAAATTCGCTATCGATAGGGGATATAACGTGCTGATCTTCGAGGGGCCTGGCCAGGGTGAGATGATCCGAGTACAAGGGATGCCCTTCAGGCCTGACTGGGAGGCTGCAGTAACGCCAGTGATTGATTTTGCCCAGAACCTGAGCGAGGTTGATCCGGATAGAATTGCCCTCATGGGAATCAGCTTCGGCGGCTACTTGGCACCGAGAGCTGCTGCCTTCGACCACCGCATAGCTGCGTGCATCGCCAATGGAGGCGTCTACGACTTCAATGCCAGCGTGATGCAAAAAGCCCTGCCCAATATGGAGGAGATTCTGAGCGACGAGAATGCGTCGCGGGAATTCGACCAGGAGATGAGCGAGTACATGAAACAGAGCATCGAGACAGGCTGGGCGGTAGAACACGGCATGATCGTTTTCGGAGCCCAAACCCCCAGCGAATACTTCCGAATGATCGCTCCATATACGCTGAAGGACGTAGCCGGGCTGATCAGGTGTCCCACCCTTGTTGTCGATTCGGATAACGACACGCTCCTGGCGGGCCAGGCGAGGCCGCTTTACGACGCCCTGACCGGTCCGAAAGAGTATCTGCTCTTCACCACTGAAGAGGGAGCTGGGCTGCACTGCCAGATGGGCGCCCCGACCATCTCGAACGAGAGGATATTCAACTGGCTGGATGGAGTGCTGCAAGAGGGCTAGTGCCAGGCCCAGCCTTTGATGGTTCTGGCCAATCTTTTTTTCAGCGGAAAATACGTCCTTCGGTTCCTGAACCTTGATTACATTACTGCCAAGACTGATCCATACAGGCTGTTTTTTTTGTGGACGCCGCGCGCGAAAAAACGCGCGGTAGTGCTCTGGCCCCCTCAACGCCAGGGTGGCTTGGGAAAAAAATGTCCTTGCAGTTGATGGTTCTAGCTATTCTTTTTTCTCAGCAGATAGTACGTCCTTCGGTCTCAGTCTGGTTATCCCTTCGATTCCATCAAAATGTCTATCAAAACTTATTATCTGCAAATTGAGCTTCTTAGTGACATATGATTGCAGAGCATCATCAAAATCCAGGCCTACTGCCATTTCATCTATAACTGCAAGCTCATCTCTGAGGTCAGTATTGTAGATGTTCAAGCCTTTCATCCTTCCAATGCTTTTTAAAAATGTCCTGAGAGCGTCCAAATTTCCGATTCTATCTAAAATGGTCTCAATGGAATGAATCGAATAGGTCGTTACAAAGGCATTAATTTCGCCTTTATCGATCATTCTTAGCAATGTAAGGCAATCATTTCTATATTTCCTCTCCAGCATTGCCTCCAGAAAAATATTGGTATCAATCAGATACAACCTTTCTCACCCAGATATCTCTTGCAGCATGCTGCAGGTCGACTGAATCTATATCGATATCTTTTAGAAGGCCAACTAGTCTATCTGCATTGGATTTAACTATCTCGATTTCAACTACATCTCCTTCTGTTAAATCGAGCTTTTCCAGAGGTTTGAGAACATTATTTTCATATCTTGCCTTCACCATCATCATTCAATGATTGGACTTTCTTATTTAAAGAACTATCTGCTCTGTCTTGTTTGTCGTCAGATTTAAGACGAGGATCGAAAAATCCGGGAATTGAATCGGATGGTTCTGGAAGGTTGATTCTGGAAGGTTGATCTGCAAAAGCTGATTGAAAAGAAGCATTTCCTTGGTCGATTTCCGAAACCTTGATTGCAATACTGCCAAGACTGATCCATACAGGCTGTTTTTTTTTGTGGACGCCGCGCGCGAGAAAACGCGCGGTAGTGCTCTGGCCCCCTCAACGCCGGGGTGGCTTGGATACCCAGATTCCGACGGTTAGGCGAGATTGGCGTGATTTGCTTTTTAGGTCAAATATGCAGATTGGTTAAGGTTAATAATCATAAAGGACAGATGACTGACAAAGCAATATTAGAGGTAATCATTTGCAGCTCGTGATCAATAGCTATGGAGCATATCTGCGCAAGAACGGCAATTGCTTTCTGGTGAAGAGGGAGGACAGGAGCTTTGAGATTGCTGTCGGCAAGGTAAATAGCATACTGATCACTACGGCGGCGTACATCACCACCGATGCCATAAAGCTGGCAGTGGACAACAACATCGATATCGTTTTTCTCGATTCCCATGGAGATCCCTATGGAAGGGTATGGCATCCGAAGCTGGGAAGCACAACCCTGATTCGGAGAAGGCAGCTTGAGGTATACGATACCCTAGACGGCCTGAATCTGGCAAAAGAGTGGGGATTGAGGAAGCTGGAGAATCAGATAGACCTTCTGGGACGGATGAGGAAGACCAGAGAGGAAAAGAGGGATCTTCTGGACGGATACATACTGGAGATAGAAAACTCCCGAGAGCAGATGAAGAGGCTGCGGGGCACAATCGAATCCAGGAGGCAGGATATGCTCGGCCTGGAGGGCAAGGCTGCCAGGGCCTATTTTGAGGCCATCTCTTCAATCATGCCGGAAAAGTATCGGTTTGCAGGACGGAGCAGAAATCCGGCCAAGGACGAGTTCAATGCTCTTCTCAACTACGGATATGGCATTCTTTATTCGCTGGTGGAGAAGGGTTGCATCATAGCGGGGCTTGATCCGTACCTCGGCTTTCTGCACAGCGACTCATACAATAAGAAGTCGCTGGTATTCGATATCATAGAGATGTTCCGGATATATGTTGATGAGACGGTGGTTTTTCTCTTTTCCAGGCGAATGGTGAAGGATGGATTCTTTGAGCCTCTCGAGCAGGGAATGGGCCTGAGCAAAGAGGGAAAAGCAGCGCTGATCGAGTCGCTCAACAAAGCCCTCGAGGAGCCAATCCCCTACCGAGGGCGCAATGTGAAGAGGAGGAACACCATTCAGATGGAGTGCCACAGGATTGCCAATGGGCTCATCCGGCCCGGTCAGGAGATGCCGGATGACTTCGATCTGGATATCCTGGAGCAGGAAGTATGCCGGGAATCGGATGGCAAAGGCAGGGAAGACAGAGGTGAGCGAGAAGAGGAGCAGGCGCAGATGGGCGAGAGCGAGAATGCACAGGAGTGCAATCGAGGCTGATTATGCTGGTCTGGGTGATCTACGACATATCCGAGAACAGATACCGCAGCCGGGTGGCTAAGATCTGCAAGAACTACGGCCTGTTTCGGGTGCAGAAGAGCGCATTTCTGGGAGACCTGAACCGGAATGAGTCCGACTCCCTGACTCTGGAGTGCGAGGCGATTATTGACGAATCGGATTCCGTCTATGTCTTCCCCATGTGCGAGGACTGCTTTGATAAGATCAAGCTGATCGGAGCGGGCTTTGATAGAGAGCTGGTGAGCGGGATGACCATAACCAAGGTGTTTTGAGATGCAGGCGGAAGGCGAAGCGGCAGCGATACCCGAGCCCGAGCAGAAGATCGAGCAGGAGGTTTTCGTAACCGTATCGGATGCTTTGGAGTACCTGTTCTGCCCGAGGTTCATATTCTTCGAAAGATGCCTGATGGTCCCCGAGCACCAGGAGAAGAGGTTCAAGGTTTTAAAAGGCAGAGAGCTTCATGAGATTCGCGAGAAGGTTAACCGGGATTACCTGAGAAAGAGGCTAAAATGCACCCGAAAGGAGATCTCCGTTTACCTGACCTCGCACAAATACCATTTCAAGGGAGAGGTGGATGAGGTCCTGTTTTTGGAGGATGGGACAGCGGCACCTCTGGATTACAAGTATGCGGAGTTCAAGAACACAATCTATAAGACGCACAAATACCAGGCGGCGCTTTACGGGATATTGATTATGGAGCATTTTGGCGTGGATGTGAAGAAGGGCTTCGTCTGCTATACCAGGAGCAATAACTATGTGGTAGAAATTGACTTCAGGCAAAAGGATTTTGAGATGGCAAAGCAGATTGTGCGCGAGATACTGATGATAATTCAGAGAGGCTACTATCCCGAAGGGACAAAGCAGAAGGCCAGATGCGTGGACTGCACGTATAAAAATATCTGTGTATAGTGGTGATCTCCAGTGATAGAGGCTGTAAGAAGGATAGGCGATTACATTCAAGATAACAAGGGCGGCGAAGATTCGCTCTACAAGATCATAGAAGACCCGGATAGCAACGGTAAATATAAACAAGTATTAGTGGTGGCATTAAAAGAGAAGGAAGGAAATTATTCATTCAGCCATGTGGAAACACAAGAGTTCAAGGAATATACGAAATATCTCTACAAGGGAAAACAAGGTAATGCCCTCGATGCTACTCCCACCAGTAGAATAACAGAGGTGAATAAAACTTTTAAAAAATTTCTAAGATGGTTTGATAATTACGATAACTACCCCCTTTCCGGGGAAGAAAGAGAATCGATCAGAAGGATGGGCGAAGCGATTAAAGCAGAACATGATAAAATCCAAGCCGATCTTCAGGATAAATTCTCCCGCAGGAAAACCGGAGAGAGCAGTATAATAACATTAGGATTTGATGATGGTGTCAATATAAAATATCTCAGTGACATCTCAATATTTAGAAACGTCTTGCTGAATAAGGGCAGCAAGGGGTTCTCAAACAAATACGGCGTCGAATCCATAGGCCAAGACAAAATGTGTTCAGTATGCAGGGAAGTAAAGGCAGAGGTTTACGGCTTTGCGGTTCCCTGGTCATTCCATAATTATGATAAGCCAGGAAATATATCAGGGGGATTCGAGATCTCCGAATCCTGGAAGAATACACCAATATGCTTAAATTGTGCCACATGTCTTGAGGCAGGGAAGATATACATCGAGGATAAGCTGGACTTTAGCTTCTATGGCTTCCATTACTTATTAATTCCAAAGCTGGCTATCGGTGGAGATATCCAGGAGATCCTGATCATACTAGGAGCAAGAGACCAGAAGAAGGAACAAAAGCTCAACCAGGAGGTAGAGAAGCGGCTAACGGCGGATGAATATGACATCTTGGATATCGTAGCCAAACAGAACGATTTCGTGAGCACCAGCTTGATGTTCTACAAAAAGGATAAATCATCTTATAGCATTTTACTCCTTATTGAAGGAATCCTTCCTTCCAGGTTGAGTAGATTATTCAGCATCAAAGATTCTGTTGACAAGAGATTCAAGCTGTATAATGACATAGCTCTGAGCGAATCCCAGAAGGAGAAGAACCATCTGGTATTCAACTTTGGGGTCGTGAGAAGATTTTTCCCATCTGAATCTGCAAAGGGAGCCTTCGCCAAGAGATCGAAGAATAAGACTTCCGATAAGATGTTCATGGAGATGGTGAACAAAATATTTGGTGGAAACAGCATCGATTATTATTTGTTGATCGGATTTATCAATGAAAGGATAAGAGAGGCATTCGATGGAGGTTATCCTACAAATGTTGACACCCTCTTCGGCTTCCTGCTGCTGCATTATTTAAACGATTTAGGCATTCTCAAAAACGTAACATCGGAGATGGATAATATGACTACACCGAGTGAGGGTGACCTCTCCATCGAACACCTGGAGGGGCTTCCCTTAGAGCAGAAAATAAAGAGCTTCTTCGAATCCAATGAGGCATTTTTCGGCAGCGATGCAAAGAAAGCCGCCTTTCTGGAGGGTATACTGGCTCAAAAATTGCTGAACATCCAGTTCACTGAGAAAAGAGCTACTCCTTTTCGCGATAAGCTGCATGGCTTGAGGATGAACGAACCTCTGATTAAGCGGCTCCTCCCGGAAATCCAGAACAAGCTCGAAGAATACAAGAAGAACTACTACAGAGAGCTGGAAGGAATCATAGCACGTTACTTTATCCTTTCGGGGGAAAGCTGGAAAGAGAACAACGATGATCTGAGCTTTTATTTCGTTTTAGGAATGAATTCTCACAAACTGTTCAAGGATGCAAGAGAAGAGGAAGTTATTGAGGAGGTGGCGTGACAATGAGCGAGAAAGCACTGAAAAGGTCTGAGATTATTTTTATCTATGATGTCAACGATGGAAATCCAAATGGAGATCCTCTGGATGAGAATAAGCCAAGGATCGATGAAGAGACTGGCATAAATATAGTTACTGATGTAAGGCTCAAGACCTGATCAGCGATGACTTCC
>NZ_DAIK01000124.1:0-27431 GCF_002496085.1 Methanosaeta sp. UBA458
CCCAATCAACCTGAGCTTGAATTCCTGGTTTGGTCTCGTATCGTATATCGCTGGAACTCCGATCTTAGGTCGGACTTCATGCACGAAATCCTTAACAATTGTATATTTTCCTGTAATCCTCTATCCTGGATTTCACGATAAATGCGGCTAGCAGAAAGAGGGCACTCTTTGAGTTTATCGATTATGTATTCCCTGAGGTCATCCAGTTTGGTTGGCTTCCGGGATCTCTTCTGGGTCAAAGGAGGGACCTGCGAATTCAGATACTTCCGCACCGTAACCCGGCTGTGTCCAGTCTGTCTGACGATCTCGCTGATGCTCAAATCTTTGTCGAATGACTGCTTATCGAGAGGGAGATGATCAGGGTGATGATCTTGCCTTATGGCGAGAAAATCATCACCAAGACATTGTTTGAGAGCTGATCACTCACTCTCTTTCTGTCCGGGCGCCTCCTTCCTCTTCCTCCGGGTCGGCCTTTTGGCCTTCCCGACCTTCGCCTTCAAGTTCTCCCTTTTTTCGGCTTTCGCCTTTTCCTCCGGCTTCTCCTCTGGAGAGGCCCTTTTTCGATCCCGTATCATCCCCTTGCGGACCATCCTCTCCTTGATCATCATCCGCACCTCATCGCCGCCCACGCTGAAGACCTCGGATATCAATTCCTTCGCCACCTCCAGCTCCCTGCCGATGAGGGGATCGGACGCACTCGACCTTCCCGCCAGGCGACAGAGATGGTCTAAGGGCTTGTCAACCAGCTGGGAGGAGTATCGGTCCTGCTCTTCTTTGTAGATCTTGAGCATGCCATAGACGTAGGGATATAGGGGTGTGGCCGGACTGAGCCGGTAAAAGGTGTTGGTCTTCTTCTTAGCCTCGGCACGGGGAGAGGGGAGGATTCTCTTCTCCATGACCACTACCCCCAACCTCTCCAGCTTGTCCAGCTTATTGATGAGGGTGGTCTGGTTCCAGAATGGTCCCCCGCCGGTGGGCCCCAGCTCCCGCCAGATCTGGTTCAGCTGCACAAACCCCCCCTTCCTCTTAAGATAGACGAGCAGCATTGCCAGAGGCATTTGATCGCGCTGCAGGGCGGTATAGCGGGCGAACTCATCCAACATGAGGACCTCTGGGACAAATAACCGTAAAGCCTTTTCGGTTTTTTTGCAGAAGCATTTTTATCCCCCTTGCATCCTCAGATCTCAGGGTTAGACAATGCAAGCGATCATTCTCGCCGCGGGAGAAGGAAGCAGGATGCGCCCACTGACCGCAGGGGTGCCAAAGGTCATGCTCCCAATAGCTGGCAGACCACTTCTCGAGCATATCGTTCTCCGGGCCAAAGAGGCAGGAGTTGATAGATTCGTTCTGGTGGTGGGTTACGGCGCCGACTCAGTGCGGGATCATTTTCAGGACGGCCGGAGCCTCGGGGTGAAGATAGAATATGCTCATCAAAATGAGCAGCTGGGAACTGCCCATGCGCTGATGGCGGCGGAGAGCCTGGCCGAGGACAGTTTCATGGTATTGAATGGGGACGTTCTTCCCGATATTGGCGCACTGAAGGAGCTGGCTGCCAAGGGTATGGCGGTCTCGGCGATCAAGGTCGATGACCCAGGCAGGTATGGCGTCTTTTTGGAGGAGGACGGCATCTTCCAGTCGGTGGTGGAGAAGAGCGAAGATCCTCCCTCAAACCTGGCCAATGCCGGCATCTATCTCTTCAAGAAATGGATCTTCGATGAGCTGCGGTTAATACCCAAATCCACTCGGGGCGAGTACGAGCTGACAGACGGCCTGAACCGGGCGGCAAACAAAGAGGCCATAGAGATCGTAGAGCTGAACAGCTGGCTGGAGATCGGCCGGCCCTGGGATATCCTGGAGGCTAATCTTGCGCTGCTCGCTCAGGTCGAGCCCAGGATCCTTGGAGAGGTGGAAGAGGGAGCGACCCTGAAAGGAAAGATCTCCATCGGCAGGGGAACAGTCGTCCGCTCTGGATCATATATCGAGGGACCGGTTATGATCGGCCAGGACTCGGAGATCGGGCCCAACTGCTATATCCGGCCTACATGCTGCATAGGGGACAACGTCCGAATAGGCAATGCCGTGGAGATCAAGAACAGCACCATTATGAACGGCACCAAGATCGGCCACCTCTCTTATGTGGGAGACAGCATCATCGGGGAGAGATGCAACTTCGGCGCAGGGACCATCTGCTCAAACCTGCGCCACGATAAGGGTAGCATTAAGTCATATCTCAAAGGGGAGAAGGTAGACAGCGGCAGGCGCAAGCTTGGTGTGATCATGGGCCATGGAGTCATGACCGGGATCAACACCTCAATCTACCCGGGAACGGTGATTGAGGCCGGCTACTGGGGCAAGCCTGCAGAGGTCATACGGGGCCATATATCTCCAGAAATGAAAGATAATGGGCTTTAGTGACAAGCCTTTTCAAGGGTGAAGATGAGCACAGGATATAGCGACCAGAACAGGATACAAGGAGATCTTGATGAGAGATTTTATTTCCATAGCCAAGCCCACGGTGGGGGAAGAAGAGATAGAGGCGGTGGGAGAGGTGCTGAGGAGCGGCATGCTCACTCAGGGCGAAAAGGTCAAGAATTTTGAAGAGGAGTTCAGCGAGTATTTGGGTGTAGAGCATTCTATTGCCGTCAGCAACGGCACTGTGGCCCTGGACCTGGCCCTTAAAGGATTGGGGCTCGAGCCGGGAGACGAGGTCATTTCACCGGCATTCACCTTTATTGCTACCGCCAATACCGTTCTCTACCAGGGCTCGGTGCCCGTCTTCGCTGATGTGGATCCCAGGACGTTCAATATCGATCCAGACGACCTCTCCGAGAAGATCACCCCTCGTACCCGAGCGGTGATCGGGGTTCACCTCTACGGCCAGCCCTTCGATGCCAAAGCCGTATGTCAGATCTGCGAGGATCGTAATATTGCCCTGGTGGAGGATTGCGCTCAGGCCCACGGTGCGATGATGGGGGGAAGGATGGCGGGCTCATTCGGAACCGGTTGTTTCTCCTTTTATCCTACAAAGAACATGACCACCGGCGAGGGAGGCATGATCACCACCAACGATGACGCCCTGGCCGATCGCATGCGGCTGCTCCGAAACCACGGCGACACCGGAAAGTACAACCACATATCAATAGGCTACAACTACCGGATGACGAACATTCAGGGTGCCATAGGCTCGGGCCAGCTCAAACGGCTGGAGGGATTCATCGCCAAGAGGATCGAGAATGCCGATACCTTGAATAAAACGATCAAGATCGATGGGCTGACAGTTCCCTTCCGGACGGCGGATGTACGCCATGTCTACAACCAGTATGTACTGCGGGTGGAAGATGACTTCCCCGTCTCCAGAGAGAAGCTGATGGAGTATCTCAATGCCAATGGCATCGCCACCGCAGTACATTATCCCAAAGCGGTCTATGAGCAGCCCATCTACCAAAAGCTGGGTTATGGACGGGATAGGTGCCCGGTATCAGAGGACGTATCCCGCCGGGTGATGAGCCTTCCTGTGCATCCCTCATTGAGCGCCTCTGATCTCCAGCATATCGCCCAGACCATAAATTGCTTCGAGGACTGAACATGGACGTTGGAGTTATCGGCGTCGGGGCCATGGGAAAGAATCATGTTCGTGTCTACTCAGAGCTGAAAGGGGTAGATACAGTCTACGTCTACGATCCCATATCGGAAAATGCTCAGCGTGCCAGTGACCTCGCCACCGTCTGCTCAAGCCCCGAGGAGCTGCTGGCACGGGCAGAGGCGGTAAGCGTATGCGTTCCCACTCGATACCACTTCGATACTGCCAGCAAGGTCATAAACGCAGGGGTAAACTGCCTGATCGAGAAGCCCATCACAATGACTGTCCAGGAGGCAGAGCGTCTCTTGGGGCTGATCGAGAAGACCGATCTTGTGGTGGGGGTGGGCCATATCGAGAGGTTCAATCCAATCGTGGAGGAGATCAAGAAGATCGCCGAGCGACCGGACTACGTCTCCATCAAGAGACATAATCCCACCTCCAACCGCATAACCGATGCCTCAGTGGTCGAGGACCTCATGATCCATGATATCGACATAGTCTTCAATGTCCTCTTCAAAGGGGAGGAGGACTACCAGATCTTCAGCGCCGGCAGCCGCAACGTCTGCGAGGCGATGGCGGTCTTCTCCGAATCCGTGGTCTCCATCTCCGCCAGCCGCCTGTCCTCCAAGAAGTTCCGCACCTTCTATGTGGAGGCAGAGGAGTTCACCACCGAGGGCGACTTCATGACCCAGGAGGTATACGTCTACCGAAAACCAGGAAAATACCGGGTAGAGGACGAGAGGTATATGCAGGAGAACATCATCGAGAAGGTTCTGGTTAACAAGGTAGAGCCCCTCAAGGTGGAACTGAAGACGTTCCTGGACTGCGTCCGGCAGAATAAGAGCTTCCCGGTCACTCCAGAAGAGGGCAAACGGAACCTGGAGATCTGCGAGAGGATCAAATCGGGATTGAATGCCAAGAAGGGATCAATATCGGAATGACAAAATCCCAGGGCAATTCTAAAGGCAATTCTCAGGATGAGTCCCAGGCCTATTATGCTCATCCCACAGCCATTGTGGAGAGCGAATCCATCGGCGAGGGAACGAAGATCTGGCACTTTGCCCATGTGCGCCCTAGCTCTAAGATCGGTAAGGGCTGCAACATCGGTAAGAGCGTCTACATAGATATCGGGGCAGAGGTAGGGGACAATGTGAAGATCCAGAACTTCGTCTCCGTCTACAAGGGAGTTAAGATCGAGGACGATGTCTTCGTGGGCCCATCAGCTACATTCACCAATGACCTCTATCCTCGCGCCTTTATCTGGGACGAAGAGCACGTCTCAGCTACCAGGATCTGCCGGGGGTCAAGCATTGGGGCCAATGCCACCATTGTATGCGGAATAACAATAGGCGAGTATGCCATGATCGGAGCGGGAAGCGTGGTGGCAGAGGACGTGCCATCCCATGCCCTGATCCTGGGCAATCCGGGCCGGCAGAGGGGTTGGGTCTGCCGCTGCGGCCGTCGTCTGAATACGATTTTGCATGATGACGGCAGCAAGACCGTGTATAGATGTTCATCCTGTGGAACGGATGTCGAGATAGTAAAGAGGGCATAACCAAGACATAAAAAAGGCATAGAAGGGGAGAAGGGCGGGAGAAGGAGAAGAACTATGGAATTGTCCGATATTAAAGCGAAGATAGCGGTAGTTGGCCTTGGCAATGCCGGCCTGCCGCTGGCTGCGGTCATTGCCGACAGAGGAATTGCTGTTTTGGGTGTTGACATAAATGATGAGCGCTGCCGGCTGATAAACCAGGGAACCAACCCCATCCTCGAAGAAGAGGGTTTGGAGGAGCTGATAATTCGGCACGGAGGGAAGAATCTCATTGCCACACCACGCTTCGAAGATGCGAGAGACTGCTCAAGCTTCATAGTGATTGTGCCCCTATTCGTAGACCAGAGCAATAACCCTGATTTTTCGATTATGGATAAGGCTCTGCTCTCTTTAGGCCGGATACTGAAAAAGGGGGATCTGGTGGTCCTGGAGACCACCTTCCCTCCCGGGACGACATCGGGCAGGGTCAAAAAGCTGCTGTGCGAGTGCAGCGGTCTTGGGGAAGGTGAGTTCTTCCTGGCCTACTCCCCGGAGAGGATAATGACCGGATATAGCATAAGCCGGCTGAGGGAGTTTCCCAAGGTGATAGGGGGCACGGACGAGGAGAGCGGCCTGGCAGCATATCAGCTCTACCGGCAGTTCATCTCCAACCTCCATCTGGTCTCATCGGCCAGTGTGGCGGAGATGATCAAGGTGATGGAGGGCTGCTACAGGGATGTGAACATCGCCCTGGCCAATGAGCTTTATAAGATCTGTCAGGATCTGGGAATCGACTTTTTCGAGGCGAGAGAGAAGGCTTGCCATCAGTTCTGCCATATCCACCTGCCTTCCACCGGAGTGGGAGGGCACTGCATCCCTGTTTACCCCTGGTTTTTGATCAAAGAGATGGAAAAGCGAGAGATGTTCGACAAATGCCGTCTTCTTCATACCTCCCGCATCCTCAATGATGAGATGATCCAGTACTGGGCGGAGAGGATATTGCTGGAATGCATGAAGATCAACAAACCGCTCTGTGAAATCAAGATCTGTATCAAGGGCATAACATTCCGTGCGGGGGTCAGAGAGTTCTATCACAGCAGAAACCTTGCACTGGCAAGGCTTCTTTATGATAAAGGGCTGGACGTCTATGTGGCCGATCCACTGCTGAACAATGATGAGGTGGCCGCCAGGGGCTTTGAAAGCATCAAGCCCGAAGAGGCCGACCTGGTATTCGATCCCTTCCAATTGAACTTCGAATCTGGGAAAGCACTCTAGGGACTTGATCGCATGAAGATAGCAACCATTGTCGGTGCCCGTCCTAACTTCATCAAACTGGCTCCAGTATCAAAGGAGATAAGAAAGCGAGACCATAAGGAGGTCATCGTCCATACCGGCCAGCACTATAACTATGAGATGGACAGGATATTCTTCGATCAGATGGGGATAGCTGCTCCAGACTATCACCTGGGCATAGGCTCGGGCAGCCATGGATTTCAGACCGGTGAGATGCTCAAGAAAACGGAAGAGGTCCTGCAAAAGGAGGTGCCGGATGCAGTCATAGTATTCGGAGACACCAACTCCACTCTAGCTGGTGGGCTGGCGGCGGCAAAGATGCATATCAAGTGTGCTCATATCGAGGCCGGACTGAGGTCGTTTGACAAGAGGATGCCCGAAGAGATCAACCGGGTGCTGGTGGACCATTGCTCTGATCTCCTCCTCTGTCCGACAAGGACTGCGATCGATAACCTGAAAAGAGAAGGGATTGTCCAGAACGTCCATCTGACGGGAGATGTGATGGTGGACGCGCAAAAGGATTGCGAGAGGATTGCCGAGAGCGAATCTCATATCCTTGAGGCTCTGGGGCTCAAGCCCTGGAGCTACTATCTGGCAACTGTTCACCGGGCATCCAACACCGATGATCCAGAAAACCTCCGGGCGATTGCTCTGGCCCTCCAGGATCTGGATGATGTGGTCTTTCCCTGCCATCCTCGAGCGGAGAAGTACCTGAAGAAGTTCGGCCTGTGGGATGATCTGGAAAAAAAGATCAGGATGATAAAGCCAGTGGGATACCTGGATATGCTTCTTTTAGAGAAGAACGCCAAAAAGATCGTCACCGACTCGGGTGGGGTGCAAAAGGAGGCATATCTCTTGGGCATTCCCTGCATAACCCTGAGGGACACGACGGAATGGATAGAGACGGTAAATGACGGCTGGAACGTCCTCGTCCGGCCGGGGGAGGATATCGCCTCTGCGATCAGGGATTTCCGGCCGAGGCATGAGCGCCAGGATGTATTCGGAAAGGGGAGGGCGAGCGCTATGATCGTGGATCTGATCGAGAAGCTGGTCGGGTCAGGTGGGTCTTGAAGATACTCCTTTTAGCCAATCAGCCGGAGAGGACCACCAGGCTCAGGATGTTCAGGGGCACCCTCCAGTCCCAGGGGCATGAGGTGATCGTTCCCAGCTTCGGCACTAGAAACTGGATCAGCATTGCCAGGCAGGCGAAGAGGATAGCATTGGACCATAAGCCGGATGTGGTTCATATCTTCAATGTCCCGGATGTGATCTATCACGGTTTTGCCGGGCTGCGGGGAAGGGGCTACAAAAGGCTGATCTACGACTATCGCTCCCCCTGGGGGGTTGAGTTCGCTCAGACCTTTCTAGCTCCAGGGAAGGCATTTGCCGAGCGCTTCGAAAGGGAGTTGGCAGAAGCTGCGGACGTCATCACCACCGTCAATGAGCCGCTTGAAAAGAAGGTGAAAGAGTATGCCCCTCAAAAGAAAGTCCACATCGTTCCCAACTATCCGCAGCGCTCTTTCTGCCAGAAGGTTGATGAGATCGACGGGGGGGAGTATGCTGTCCAGCCGGGAAAAGGGCCGATAATATTCATCGGCAGGGTATGCACCCAGGAGGGAATCGGAAAACTGCTGGAGCTTGCTCGAGCAATTCCGGAAAGGGAGTTTTGGATTGTGGGCGGCGGTCCTTTTGCCCGCTATTATCTGTGGAGAAAGCCGGCAAACGTCAGGAATCTGGGCTGGCAGCCGCATGAGAAGGTGGCGGCACTGCTTGGCAAAGCCAGCTTATGCCTGATTCCCCGGGAGGAGAATGCCCTCACCCCCTACTCCACGGACAAAAGCGTCTGGAAGCTCAATGAGTATCTGGCTTTGGGCAAGATAGTGGTGGCATCGGGGGTGACCATGATCGAGAAGAGAAAGAACCTGGTGATTGTGCCCTCCCGGGATCTGGAGAGAGCAGTGAGAGACAACCTGCTGCGAGAGCCTGAGCCGATGGACCGGGAGGATTATAGGTTCTGGGACTTGAACGATCGGGTCATCAAGGAGGTCTACGAGAGCCTGTGAGCGCTCACAGGCTCAAGTGCCTTTATGCACTCTAATATCCATTCTATTCTCAAATCCAAATTGCCCTGATCCCGATCTCACCCAAACTGGGGGTAGTTTACTCCACAGTCACGCACTTGGCCAGGTTTCTGGGCTTATCGATTGGCAGTCCCAGCTTATTGGCGGTATAATAGGCCAGGAGCTGCACTGCCACGGTGCATAGCACGGCGGAGTAGATGGGCCTGGTCTCGGGAAGCTCTATCACCTTGCTTGCCACCTTTTCTATGTCGGGGTCTCCCTCCGTGGCCAGGGCGATGACCTCAGCCCCTCTGGCTCTGACCTCTTTGATATTGGACTGAATCTTCTTGCCGCAGGTGGCCAGGGCCACCACCGGAGTCTTCTCGGTGATCAGTGCCAAGGGCCCGTGCTTGAGCTCCCCACCGGCATAACCCTCGGAGGGGATGTAGGCGATCTCCTTCATCTTCAAAGCGCCCTCCAGGGATATGGGATAGAGGTAGTCCCGGCCTATGAAAAAGTAGCAGCCTGCCCCCGCAAACATCTCGGCGATCTTCCTGATCTCCTCTCTTTTCTCCAGGACCCTCTGCACCAGGCCTGGCAGCTTGGTGAGCTCGATTAACATCTTTCTCGCCTGATCTGGGGTCAGATGGCCTCGAGCACGACCCAAGCGGATGGCAAGCAAGATGACGGCCACCATCTGAGAGGTGAAGGTCTTGGTGGCGGCAACGCCGATCTCCGGTCCGCAGCGGGTGAATATGGTCCCGTCCACAAGCTCTGTCACCGTCGAGCCTACGACATTGGTTATGGCCAGGCTCCGCCCGCCACAGGTCTTGGCCTTCTTCAAGGCAAGAAGGGTATCAGCTGTCTCACCGGACTGGGTTATCCCCAGGAGCAGCGTTCTGGGTCGCAACTGCAGACTGAGGAACTCCGAGGCCACCTCCACATCCACCGGCAGGCCGGCAGCGCGAACGAAGAGGTTTCTGGCCAGCATACCGGCGTGGTATGAGGTGCCGCAGGCGATGATGGTCACCCTCTCCAGCGACAATATCTCCTCCTCGCTTATGCCCAAGGAAAGCCTCACATCCCCATCTATTTCTGATATCCTGCCGGCGATGGTCTCCCTGATGGCTCTGGGCTGCTCATGAATCTCCTTGAGCATGAAATGAGGATAGCCGCCCTTCTCAGCCGCATCCGCATCCCAGGTTATGCGCTCGACCTCCGACTCCAAAGGCGCGCCGCTGCAATCCAGAACCTCTATCCTGTCCGCATAGATACGGGCAATATTGCCGTCCTTCAGGCGGATGACGTCCTTGGTATAAGGAAGAAGAGCGGGTATATCGGATGCCACAAAAACGGAAGAGCTGCCTTTGCCTATCACCAGGGGACTCTCATATCTCGCGCAGACGATGTAAGGCGAGCTGGCGGCCATCACTGCAATGGCATAGGAGCCCTCCACCTTCTCCAGGGCTTTTAGGGTGGCTGCACATAGATCCCCCTTATAGTAAAAATGGATGAGATGAGCCAGCACCTCGCTATCCGTCTCGGACTGGAACTCATATCCCATCTCGGTGAGGAGGTCTCTCAGATCCAGGTAGTTCTCAATGATCCCATTATGTACTATTGCAATCTCCCCGGATGTGTGGGGATGGGCATTTATGTCGCTGGGCCGGCCATGAGTAGCCCAGCGGGTATGGCCTATTCCCATTCCCTCTCCCGGGCTTCCCATGCTCTTGTAGGTCTTCTCCAGGTCCACTATCCGCCCGGACGACTTCAGCACTTCGACTGAACCCTGAGATATAACGGCCACTCCTGCAGAGTCGTAACCTCTGTACTCCAGCCTCTTCAGGGTATCAAATAATATGGGTCCTGCCTTATCATCTCCGATATACGCCACAATGCCGCACATTAACAGATCACCCTGCTATCCCTATTGATCGTGCCGCGGATTGCCGCCCCAGAGCTTATGCTCGCCTTTGTGCCCACCACCGTACCCGGGCTTGCCAGGACCCTGGCTCCGACGGATACGTCGTCGGCAAGGATGGCGCCGAACTCCGCTCTCTGGAAGACCCCTTCAATCTCCACCACGCAAGAACCTGTCTCAACCACCACCTGATCGCGGAGAGTGCAGCTTGCTCCGATTACCGAGTCGGAGATTATGCATCCCGATCCGATCCTGGCGTCATTCATCAATATGCTGTTTCTGACCTCGGAGTGCGGGCCGATTCGGGCTGAGTCGCCGACAGAAGTGGAGGGGAGGATGACGGCATTGGGGCCAATATCGCAGTCCTCTCCTATGGAGACCGGACCGACCAGATAGGAGCCTGAACGAACAATGCTTCCCTCGCCCAAATGGACTGGACCCTTGATCATCGCTCCTTCCTCCACATCGCCCATGATCTTTGGCTCATCCATTCCTAAAGCCAGGCTGTTGGCGTTGAGAAGATCCCAGGCAAATATGGCGTCCGCCCAAATCCCTTTGGTTATGAGGGGAACGATCTGGGTTCCTTCTTTGATCATCTGCATGATGGTCTCAGGAAGCTCATAGGAGCCCCGCTCCGATATGGGAGCCTGTTTGAGGGCGTCAAAGACATCGGGGGTGAATTTATAGGAGCCTGTATTCAAAATCCCCGAGCAAGGCCGCCCTGGTTTCTCTATTATCTCCGTTACCAATCCGTTGTCAACGATCAGGACTCCATAGTCGCCGGTATGGCGGCGGAGGGCAGCCAGGATCACATTATCTCCCTTCGCCGAGACGAGCTCGTTCACTGCCCTTTTATCTATGAGGTTGTCTCCATTTACCACCAGGAACTCCTCGTCCACATACTGCTCGGCCTTGAGCAGGGCATGAGCAGTTCCCAAGAGCTCATTCTGCTCGATGTAGGTGATGGCAACATCAAAGTCTATGCCATCCTCAAAGTAGTCCATCACCCTCTCTTTCTGGTATCCGACCACCACATAAATGTCCTCGATTCCGTTTGCAGCCAGAGCGCGAATGACGTACTCCATAAAAGGCCGGTTGCCCACGGGAAGCATGACCTTGGATCGGGTCTGGGTAAGCGGTCTGCATCTGCGGCCTTCTCCTGCCGCCAATATCACTCCCTTCAAATCTATCACAGCCAGAATGCTAAATGGATACGCTCATATCTTGCTCTAGATCTTTTCGGTCAATTGTACTTAAAAAATATGAATAGATCATAATGAAAAGCAGTAGGAAGGCCCAGGCTTTTATAGGAGCCCTGACAAAGTCGTCCGGCAAGATGATAATGCCGCCTGAATGGATCGATATCCTGCAGATAAAGGCAAAACGGCATGATGAAGGCAAAATATGAATATCCTGGTAATACCCACCACCGACTGGATCAGGCATCCCGTTCCCAACCGTCTGAACTTCATCTTCGATACATTGGCTGAAGAGCATGAGGTATATGTGCTGCACTTCGGCCTGAAGAGGTTTAGCGATTTGCCGGAGAGGGAGACGAAATGCCAGCTATTGAATGCAAGCTGGATAGAGACCCAGGATCCATCCCTCTATTATATCCTGAACTTCCCCTACCATATCTGGAAGATCAGAAGGATTGTGAAAGAAAAGAAGATCGATGTCATTCTTTCCACCAATATCCTCCCCTCTTTTGCCGCCAACTTCTCCCGAACGCCAATCGTATTCGACTATCTGGATCACCTGGAGGAGTCTGCATCGATCTACTATCCCGGCTCAGCTTTAGGAGAGATAGTCAAGTATGTGGTGAGCTTCATCACCAAATTCAATCTCCGCCATGCCCGCTCTGTCATAACCGTCACCAAAGAGCTGAAGGAGTATCTCCTGGGGGTGGGAGTAAAAGATGTAGCTGTGATACCCAACGGCGTGGACACCAGAGTCCTCCGACCGCTTCCCATGTCAGAGGCCAAGAGCTCTCTGGGCCTTGGGGGCACAGTCCTGGGATATGTCGGCTCTCTGGAGCACTGGGTGGACCTGGAGACGGTGATCGAGGCTTTGCCGCGCCTGGATGCTACCCTTCTGGTGGTGGGGCCAGGGCTCTTTACCGATTATGGGGATGGGATAAAGAGGATGGCGGAGGATCTAGGGGTGGCGGAAAGGGTGGTCTTTACCGGAGCGGTGCCATATAATGAGCTTTCCAGGTACATCAGCGCCATGGACATCGGCCTGAATCCCCTCAAGATGATGAAGAAGAACGAGTATGCTGCCGGGGGGAAGGTCTTCAATTACCTGGCCTGCGGCCGGCCGGTGCTGTCCAGCCGGATGATATCATTGGAAAAGCTGCTTGGGGATGAGATATACTATTTTGATGATGTGGAGAGCTTTATAGCTCAGGTGAATAGCATTCTGTCGGTGGAGCCGACCACAAAGAGATTCCGGTCTCTGGCAGAGCGGTATGACTGGAGAGCCATTTCGAAAGATTATCAGAAGGTCTTGCTTGAAGCTGCTGATTGATGCGACTAAAATAACACTGTGATGGATAATATAGAATGAATATAGCATTTGTATATTACCCACGCTCCTCATTCGTAAAGCAGGACTGTTCATCCCTGTCAGGGCATTTCCTGGTCGAAAGGCTGGGCTACAGCGGCGCCGGCGACATCCTCAAAATGATGAGGCCGATCTGGCAATCAGATCTCACATTCTCCTGGTTTGCCTCCGGACATTCTTTCGCTGCCGTGCTGCTCTCCAAGCTATTGAGAAAGAGATCAGCGGTCGTCGTAGGGGGCTACGATGTGGCCTTTGAGCCGGATATAAGCTATGGCCAGTATACTTTAGGCAGACTCAAGAGAGTGTATTCTGACTTTGTTCTGGGAAATGCGGATATTGTCCTTCCTGTATCTGAATTCACCAAGTCGGAGGTCCTGGCCAGAGCTAAACCGAAAAGAGTTCAGGTTCTCTATCCGGGGATCGATTTGGACAGATTCCAGCCCGGTGGGGAGAAAAAGGATCTGGTGATGACGGTGGCCTCCGGTTCGGGTCGCATAATAAAGCTTAAAGGACTGGATGCGTTTATCGGGGCCGCTGCTCTGCTTCCCGAGATCCGATTTCTGATTGTGGGACTATCCGACCAGGACCGAGAAGAGCTGCAATCCAGATCTACGGAAAACGTTTCGCTTTTCGGATATGTATCTAGGGAAGAATTGTTGGCTTTTTATCAAGAGGCCAGGGTCTACTGCCAGCTCTCTTATCGGGAGTCCTTTGGAATGGCTCTGGCTGAGGCCATGGCCTGCGGATGCGTGCCAGTGGTGACAGAGAGAGGAGCAATTCCTGAGGTTGTGGGAGACGCTGGCTATTATGTTCCATACGGCAGTGCTAAGGCCACGGCTGAGGCAATAGAGAAGGCTTTATCCTCAAAAAATGGGATAGGCTTGAGAAAACGGGTGGAAGAGAGGTTCAGCTTGAGGAGAAGAGAGGAGGCATTGCAGTCTCTGCTGAAGAGCCTGATGAATAGCTAATTTCATATGATCAGATAAAGGGGATTCTATCAGGAACTATCTTATAATAGAAAGGCAAAACGATCCAATCACACTGCAACGAAGGGGAGTCAAGTCAACTACTCCGCCCTAGAGAGCGGAGATTGTTCCTGAGGTAAGATGTTTTCCCGAAACAATAGGCTGGTTGACACCGACCTGCAAAATCGGTCGAGCCATTTCATGGTCGAGGCAGCCCGTAAACAGATCATAGCTTCAAATGCATTTCAGCTTAGGCATTGCTGCCTATTCCGATCTGAGTTAGTGTGTGTCTCTCGGTCATCCCACTGAACCGTTGGCTCCAAAGAGTGTCTTGTGGTCTGAGAAAACAACATGTGGAGATGGTTTCATGCGAATAAATATGTTTGTAGTGCATTGCGAAAGTAATGCCAGAAAGCGTACGGCTTTCCTCTCCGGCCTGAGGTTTCTATGAAGATCGTCCTTGTTTACTACGGCTACTTTTCTTCCTTCATCCAAAAAGATCTCGATATGCTCTCCCGCCACTATGAGGTGGAGGTGGTCAGCTTATCTTCCCTTGGCGATGCAGTGAAATTGGCAGGGGCGATGATAGGATGCCGCATGGCCTTGATATGGTTTGCTGGAGGACATGCAGCAGCCACAGTCCTCCTTTCAAAGCTTCTGAGAAAAAAGACCATCATCGTGGTTGGCGGCTTCGATGTTGCATGCATCCCGGAGATAAACTACGGCCGTTTCGCTCAGGGCAGGATCAAGAGCATTCTCACCAAATTTGCCTTAATGTACGCGGACAGGGTGCTGGTGGTTGATCCATCCCTAAAGGACGATGCCATAAAAAATGCCAGGATCAACGGCCATAACATAGACTATCTTCCTTCAGGTTTTTCAGATACAGATTTTTATCCTAAGGGAGAAAAGGAGCCCTTGGCGCTGACCGTTGCCATGGGAGAGAGCTGGGACCGGGTCCTGATAAAGGGACTCGATGTTTTTGTAGAATCGGCAAAACATCTTCCGGAGGCTGGCTTCAAGGTGGTGGGGATCAAAGGTGATGCCTTATCAAGGCTAAAGGAGATTGCTACGGATAATGTGGAATTCACCGGATTTGTCTCCCATGATGATCTCATTGAGTCCTACCAGAGGGCCGGGGTCTTCTGCCAATTGTCCATGAGGGAAGGGCTGCCCAATGCTCTGTGCGAGGCGATGCTCTGCGAGTGCATTCCTGTGGGCACAGATCGCAACGGCATTCCCAGAGCAATTGGAGATACTGGCTTTATTGTGCCCTATGGCGATCCACGAGCTGCGGCGGAGGCCATCAAAAAAGCCCTGGCGGATCGGAGCAGTAGGGGCAAAAAAGCCAGAGAACGGATAATTGAGCTATTTCCAGAGAAAAGAAGAGAGGATGGGTTGGTCAAGACGATAAATGAGCTGGCTGAAGGCTGAAATTGGTTGGAGAGCGTTGAATTATATATGATGGCTGAGCCCCTAATCTCATCTCCGGCCCTCTCTTGGATCGATGAATGCAGCCAGCCACTCCAGATCCGTCCTCAGCAGGCCGCATAAGATCCCCAAAATGGCTTTTGCTTTGATGGAGGGAAGATTCTCCTCTTTGATGGCTTTTAGGAGAGATTCCCGGGCATCAGACCATTTGCCTTCTCTCAAGTAGGCTCTTCCCAGATAGTAATCGATCTCCCTCGCCTTCCGATCCATTCTGGCAGCAATATCAGTGTCCTCATTGGCAAGAGATGCCTTGACATCTGCAGGAAGATTTTTAAAGAATTCTGTGAAGTAGAGCCCTGCCCTGACCATCGAGCTTTTCATGGTTGACGATATCTGGCGATCATGCCTTCGGTAGCAGCCCAAAACGGCATCTATGGGCAAGAAATCTCCTATGAGGCCAAGCTCCAGCCATGTCGATCCGTCCACGAAAGGAAGTCCTTGGGGCTGCTTGAATCCTCCAATCGACTGCAATGCAACCTTTTTGCACACAATAGTGCAGGAATGCATGGGATTTTCGATGAGCAGATTGCCCAACTGCTCTTCCCTGGAGAGACCCATAAAGCGCTCCATATAATTGGGAAGGACGGCAAGAAGATCGCCCTTTTCGTCCATCACCTCCGCCCTCCCCCAGCTCAAGATGGCATCACTGCCCCTCATGGCATCGATCTGGATCTCCAGCTTATCAGAAGGCCAAAAGTCATCCCCTTCAAGAACGGCTATGTACTCGCCCTTTGAGATCTGAAGGGCCA
The DNA here is from genome assembly GCF_002496085.1 of Methanosaeta sp. UBA458. Classification (NCBI taxonomy): domain Archaea; kingdom Methanobacteriati; phylum Methanobacteriota; class Methanomicrobia; order Methanotrichales; family Methanotrichaceae; genus Methanothrix; species Methanosaeta sp. UBA458. Next base: position 16,156 of record NZ_DAIK01000124.1, read on the forward strand.
AATTGTAGCTCTCGCCAAGCCTAAGAATGCCCTTATTATCTTGACGAATATATTTGATCCGATCATCTTTGAACTGGGAGACTATCTTGGCAGTCTTATCGGTGGACCCATCGTCGATCACTATCTGCTCCCAGCTGGCATAGCTCTGGGCGAGGACGCTCTCCAGGCATTCTGAGATGAAATTTTCATGGTTGTATGTAGGAGTAATTATTGACACCAAAGGATCGATGGCCATGGATACTTCCTGCAAGCAGCTAATTGTTGGTCGATTGGCTTTGTCATTCTTTTCTCCGTTTTTTATAAAGCTTTGCCAGCATGATCAGAGCATGCCGTTGAATTTGTCCTATAATCACTCCTTCTTGCGAGGTATTCTAATCCCACTCAGCAGCTGTCCTGCCATCTGGATATCAACCTTATCCACTACCCTCAAAATGATTATCAAGAAGAAATAGATAATGGCGGATATCACTATTAATAACGGTACCGGAATATGGTCAAATCCTCTTATGAAAAGCACCATTGCCAGACAGGCAAATAGAATCTTGATGAAAGTGGCAATCATATTCCTGGGAAGCCCATAGCCCTCTTTTATAGCGAAGTATAAGAGGAAGAGAAATGAGAAGAGCTGCGTGGCCACTGTTGCGCTGCTCGCTCCTATGTAGCTGTACTGAGGTATCAGAAACAGATTCAAGATTATATTCAATCCAGCGGCTAGCATGGTCTGCTTGGCCACGACCATTTGGCGGTTAATGGAATTGAATAGATACCCAAAAGCTGAATTGATGAAGATCAATGCCTCAGACCAGATCAATATCTGCAGGGCAATGGCTGATGGAGCGAAGGCCGGCCCGTACACAAGGGAGACCAAATCCTCTCCTAATACCGTTGTTCCCACTCCAATAGGAATGGCAATCGCCATCAGATACTTGAAAGATCGCTCATACATGAATCCTAAATATTGGCCTGAAGAGACATAAAATTTTGACATAATAGGGTATATTGACCCCAAAAAAGTCACTGGAATAAAGGAAAGGATGATCACCATACGATATGCCGCATTGTACCATCCCATAACCTCATTGGGATTTAATATCAATAAAGATATCATAACTGTATCGACATAATAATACACCCTCACAAAGACTGAGGATAGGCCGAAGGGAATGGCCTCCTTTATCATATATTTCCAGAGGTCTATATCTATATTCCACCTGGGCCGAGGAAGCTTTCTCAGAGCTACAAGGGCAAAATAGCCCAGAGAGATGAAGCTCGAGAAGAGGTATACATAGGCAAAGCCGTAGACATCTACCCCTGAACTGATGGCCAGGAGGGCGAAGGTGAGCATAATTAAATTATATATTACCGTGCCTAATGAGATGTACTCCATTATCTCATAAGCGGAAACGACTGAGCTGATGATGCCGGAAAAGGAGATGACGATGAGAGAGAGGAGGATCACCATCACTATCTTCATGGTGGAGAACGGATAGCCCAGGGCAAATCCTATGGCGGCCGTGCTCATAAGGGTGATCGCAGCCAGGACGACTTTCATTAATATGGAGTTTCCAATATATATTGCCGTCTTGGACCTATCTCGGGCTACATCTCTGACAATCACCGAGGAGATTCCGATATCCGCCAGGAAGATGGTAATCGAGGCAAAAGCGATGGCAAAAGAGAGCAGGCCATACCTTTCCGTTCCCAGATAACGGGTGGTGTAGACCAAAAAGAAGAAGCTGAATACAAATCCAATGATATTTGAGGAGGCCAAAAATATGGTGTTCTTGGCTATCCTCTGAATGGTATTCACTGCAAATCACTTGAACGCTGGAAGAAACCAATCCCATGTTCTATTGCAGCGCTCGTCCTTTTTGCCATTGATCGTATCCGGAACGATAGCCGGATCATTCCAGGGCCTTCTCTCCTCATCGGGACTGGCATAATCATAAAGCCGGTTTACGAAATAAATCAGCGTGGCCTGTTCATTTCCCACAACCCCAAAGCCATGCCAGTAATGCCCTGGCATCCTGACCATCTGGGGATTGTCTCCCGCGGAGATGATCTCATCAAGCTCCCGGGTATCATCATCGTAAGCGCAGATCTTAAGCGCGCCTCGAACTACAAGGAAATGATCTACCTGTCCTCTCTCATGCCGGTGCCAGGCCCTTACCATGCCCGGATAGCTCAGAGACATATTGGCCTGCACAATGTCATCCTGAATAACATCCTTCCAGTCCTTCCTCATGATCTCAGTGAAAAATCCACGCTCATCGGCGAATCTCTTCAAGGGTTTTATCACAATTCCTGGCAGCATCACATGACCTCATCATCTTCGTATTTTATTAGTCTATCAAAGGCCAACTTTTTGGCCTTTGCCATGCTTTCTTTCAGCCCATTATTCAGGCTTTCTATAAGCATTCTCATGAGATCTTCTATTCCTCGAGCCCGAGAGAAGCTCATCTCTTAACACTTGCAGGGATTCATAAAGGTTGAGGGGCCCATTTTTCAGCGTCCTGCTGGCTTTTGCTGTATCCAGGGATGAATCCATTGGCCTTCTTGCCAGCCAACCGATGTCGCTCATCTGAGAGGGGATGATCAGTCGGCGATCAAGGTCGAATGCTCTGGCCAGCTCGCAGGCAAAATCATATCTGGATACCCTGGCGGCTCCTGAGAGATGATAGATCCCGGATAGATGCCGGTCCGCCGCCTCCAGCACCATTGCCGCCAGATTGCTGTTCAGGGTGGGGGTTATGAACTGATCTGTGACCACTCTCGCCTCTTTTCCTGATTTAAGGGCGTTCAACAGCCATAGAGCGAAGTTGACCTTGCCGCTGGCCGGCCGGCTGCCATAGATCACACAGGTTCTGGCAATACACCCCTGATCAAGACAGAACTGCTCTCCCAGGAGCTTGGAAAGGCCGTAATAGCTAACCGGGTTCGTCTCCTCCTCCTCCCGGTACAGCCCCCGCTGGCCATCGAAGACGTAGTCCGTCGATATGTAGACCAGATAAGAGCCGGCCTTTCTCGCCGCCTCTGCTATCGCCCGGGTCCCTTCCACATTAATCCTGTAGGCCAAATCCTTCTCCCGTTCACATCGATCCACATCGGTCAGGGCGGCGCTGTGCACGATTACGTCCGGCCTCATCCTCTCGATGGTATCGCGGATGCCATTTGCGTCCAAGAGATCGAATTTTACCTCTTTTCCATAGGGGGGCTGGTTATGAGCATATCCGCTATAGACCTGCTCTCCCCTGGCCAAGGCCATCTCTGCCAGCTTGCTTCCCGCAAGGCCGCTGCCACCGGTTATGAAGATTCTCATGGAATATCGCCCCTACCACTTCAGCCGCCAGGGGGTGGCACTCAATACCGAATCGTTCACCAGCGGGCCGTACCAATCAGGGTTCTGCAGATACCATTCCACTGTCGTCTGAAGCCCTTCCTCAAAGCTCCGCTCAGGCCGCCAGCCCAGCTCCTTTCTGATCCGGGACGAGTCCAGGCTGTAGCGGGCATCGTGTCCCGGCCTATCCTCCACAAACTCGATCTGATCCTCGCTTTTGCCCAGCATCTCGAGAATGAATTTAGCGATAAACAGATTGGTCCTCTCCTCTCCGGCAGAGATATTATAGATCTCGCCCCTTCTCCCCCTATTGAGAACCTGCTCTACCGCCCGGCAGTGATCTGTCACATAGATCCAGTCTCTCACATTCTCTCCTGTGCCGTAAATGGGGATCTTCAGCCCTTCCTTAGCCCTTATTATGGTCTTGGGAATCAGCTTTTCGGGAAACTGGTAGGGCCCGTAATTGTTGGTGCAGCGGGTGATCATGGCCTCCAGGCCGTAGGTTCGGGCATAGGCCAGGACGAATACGTCCCCTGCCGCTTTGCTGGCGGAATAGGGGGATGAGGGTCGCAATGTCGAATCCTCAGTGGATGAGCCCCTGAGGATGTCCCCATAGACCTCGTCGGTTGAGATCTGGACATATCTGACGGAAGGATTATGATCTCTTATGGCCTCCAGCAGGCAAAAGACCCCATTGACATTGCTATGCAGGAATGAGTCGGGTCGGGAGATGGACCGGTCCACATGGGTCTCAGCAGCGAAGTTCACCACCAGATCCGCCTTTTCCACCAGACTGGATACCAGGCTGCTATCGGCTATATCCCCCCGGAAAAAGGTGTACCTCCTGTCATCCTTATAGTCCGCCAGGTTCTGGATGTTGGAGCCGAAACCTTGGGCGTCCAGGTTCAGGATTCTGCAGTCATCATGCCGGTTCAGCATTAATCGGATGAAGTTGCTGCCGATAAAGCCAAGGCCCCCGGTAACAAGAAGATTCATAGCAATCACAGCGATATATCGGAGTTATCTCCCACGATCATCCGGCTTCCTCTTGGCAGGCTATCGCATTCCTTGATCCTGACGTTCCTGCCGATCAGGCTCTCTACCACTTTTCCAGCATTAACTATCCTGCTTTCATCCATGATGATCGAGTCCTCTACCTCCGTGCCGCATATCTGACAGCCGATGCCAATGGAGGTGTAAGGTCCGATATACGAATCGGATATAATGCTGTCCCTTCCGATGATGCAGGGCCCCTTGATCACTGACCTCCTGATTCTGGTTCCCTCTTCCATTACCACCCTTCCCATGATCCGGGACTCCTCCACCTCGCCATCGCACCTTCCATCGATATCGTCCAGGATCAGGCGATTGGCCTCGAATATGTCCTCTGGCTTTCCGGTATCCTTCCACCACCCCTCCACAAAGGAGGCATCCACCTTATGGCCATTCTCAATCAGCCACTGAATGGCGTCGGTGATCTCCAGCTCATTCCTCCAGGATGGTTTGATGGATTTGCAGGCCTCTATGATCAATGGGGTGAAGAAGTACACCCCCACCAGGGCATAATTGGAGGGAGGGACTTTGGGCTTCTCCACCAGGCGCCTGATGCTCCCGTCCGGGTTCAGGTCGGCCACACCGAAGCGCTGAGGATCGTCGACCGGGGTGAGCAGAACGCTTGCGCTGCTGCCCAGACTATGAAAACGCTTCTCATGGCTGACTATGCCGTCTCTTAGGATATTGTCCCCCAGGTACATAACAAAATCTTCATCCAGGAAATCCTCCGCCACCAGGATGGTGTGGGCAAGTCCCTTGGGCTCACCCTGATAGATGAATTTGATGGGGACCGACCAATCTGCGGATCGCACTGTCTCTATGACCTGCTCCTTGTTCGGCCCCAGGATTATGCCGATCTCGTCCGCCCCGGCCTCGATCACATCCTCGAGGGCATAGAAAAGAACTGGTTTATTGGCTACGGGAATGAGCTGTTTTTGCTGCGAATAGGTCAGAGGTCGCAGTCTCGTCCCTGAGCCGCCTGAAAGTATGAGCGCCTTCACAGTTCACACCTCAAAAAGCCCTTAATTCTGCATCCATGGGTTCAGGGTTGTACATAACGGCAAGATATACCCTTCGATCTGCTGAATAGATCATTGATAAAAGTGGTGCAAATCCGATTGGCCTGGCAGCCAATTCAAGGACCCGGGTATATGACCTCGATGTTCTCCATGTTCAATATCAGCTTTCTCAATTCTTCACAGTTAATGGCATGTTTGTACTCGCTGCACATCTTCACCCTCTCTGATAGGTCGCCTAGCTCTTGATCCTTAAGATAGTAGCCCATCCTCTGGGTGATGTACTTCAGGGCCTTGACTCCGGTGTGCTTGCCGATGATGATATGCCTTGCTGCGCCCACCAACTCCGGGGAGTAGAGCTCGTAGGTCCTAGGCTCCTCTAACACCGCAGCCACGTGAATCCCTGACTCGTGGGAGAAGGCATTGGTCCCCACTACCGCCTTGTTCTTGGCCACTGGAACATCTGAATAGGTCTGGACCAGCTGGGAGAGGTCCTTTATCTTGGAGAGATCATAGCTCTCGATATCGTAGTGCAACCTCAGGGCGATCAAGAGCTCTTCTAAGGGAGTATTGCCGCTGCGCTCGCCAATTCCGTTCACAGTGGTATGCAATTGCCTGGCCCCCGCCTCTGCCCCAGCAAGGGTGTTGGCCAGGGCCATCCCCAGGTCGTCATGGCAGTGCATGCAGATTGGAGTCTTTATGTACTTGCGAAGCTCGCTTATCATATAGTAAGTCGTGCGGGGGTTCATGATGCCCACAGTATCCGCGACGCTCACGTAGTCTGCATGGTATTCCTCAGCCTTCTTGTACAGCTTCTTTAAGGTTTCAAAATCGGTGCGCGTTGCATCTTCCGCTGAGAAGCGCACTATCAGGCCGTGATCCTTGGCGTACTCGACCGTTTGGAGAGCACAGGCTATGGCCTCAGGACAGCTCATGTGAAGCTTGTGCTTGAGATGGAGGTCCGAGGTAGCGATGAAGACGCTGATCATGTCCACGCCGCAGTCAATAGCAGCATCAACATCCTTCTTGACCGATCGGGAGAGAGCAGAGATCTTGGCCTTAAGCCCCAGGTTGCAGACCTCTTTCACGGCATTCATCTCTGCGGCAGAGACCACAGGAAAGCCCGCCTCAATGACCTCCACGCCGATCTCGTCCAGCCGGAGAGCGATATCCAGCTTCTCATCGGCCCTAAAGACCACTCCCGGCATCTGCTCCCCATCGCGCAAAGTTACATCGCAGATCTCTATGTCCAGAGGCGGAGTCCCGGCCAGACTGAGAAATTGATTCAGGGAATAGTCTTGCATAATGCGGTTAAATGATGATTCATTACATAAATTGGTTTCGAAGGAATGAGCTTTCCGGCAAGTTCAGAGTTAGAGATTCGCATAATTTTCCAGAATCCAGCGGTTGCGCACCTCGGGGTGGAACAGGAGTCCCCAAATGGGTTGAGAGCAGTGGGAGAAGGCCTCTGGAGACAATTCTGTCCCTGCCAGACGGATGAATCCCTCGGGCAGGGTGGGATCAAGGCCATGCAGATGATAGACCTCGATTTTGCGGCAGGGACCGAGGATATCCGACTCCCCGACCACCTCGATCATCTCCAGGCCGATGGCGGGCTTGTGTCGCGATCTGACCTCTCCCCCAAAGATGGCGGCGATGATCTGCATGCCGGCACAGATCCCCAGGACGGGCCGGTCTCCTTCCTTCAGCCAGGTGTATCTCTCCAGATGATTCAGGTACTCGCTATCCTTCAAGGCAGTGCCGCAGAGAACCACCTTATCGCAGCCTTTCAGACGCTCTTCATTCAGCAGGGAGATATGGCAGATCTGGCAGGGAAAGCCTGTCCTCTCCAGGATCCTTTGAACCGGACGGACGAACTCATATTGGGAGAGGGAATCGGCCTCGTAGCAGCTGTCCACCAGGAGGATCTTTGCTTTGCCGTTCATTTATCCACCAGCCTCATCTCCTCAATGATGTACTGGCCCCGGTAGTTGGCATAGGTCCCGGATGCTCTTAAGATCTCGATTCTCTTTCGAAAGAGGGGGATGGGGCCGTCCAGGACAAAGGTCTCGATCTCCCCTCCCTCGCCAGAGGGATTGATCTGATACCTCTCCTGCAGCTGGGCGAGCCTCATGATCTTCTCCTCTGTGAGCTCCGCTCCCAGCCAGCTGGCATCAAAGGGGTAGGCGTAGACCCCAGAGATGATCACCCGAAAGCCTTCAATTAAGAGAGTCTTAAGATAATCGATCTGATCGGTCTGCCAGAGGGGATTAAAGCACCACAGGTCAAGAGAATGGCAGATCCTCTGCACTCTGGCCGCCTGGTAGATCGACTCGATCGCCCCGGTGACGATTCCCTTGACGCCATAACAGTCCCGCGCTTCGGCTATGGCTGATTTCAGGTCCTCCAGCTCCTTCTCCTTTACACCCTGAGTGGGCCGGCAGAGCTGGGGGATGTGCATAGCCTCGGCCTGAAAATGGGTATGGCAGATGTTTGGGGTGTGGAACATATAGCTGTCCGGATTTTGAGAGAGAAGGGTTATCAGACAGGCTACGGTATTCCTCTCCTGCGCCCTCCAGCAGGCAAATACCGAATCCTTTCCCCCGGAAAACAACACCCCTAGCCTCATAGATTCCACTTTGCACCTTTTTCTCTTGTCGGCTTAAGCGGCGAAGGCGGCCTATCTCGCCTTGTCCTCAGCTTCTGGCATCTCCAATTCGAGCATCTGCCAGACCTTTTCCATATCCAGGTGGGACTCTACCGCCAGGGCAAGCTCTCTGTAGCCACTGCCCTTTTGGGCATTTGCCCGATGAGACTTGCCCTCTGCCTTTAGGCCTGACGCCTTGATCCCAGTTGAATTCTTTCTCTCATAGAGGAAATCCAGGAATGCGTCCCTCAAGTTCTGGTTGTCAAAGATGCCGTGCAGATAGGTGCCTATCACCAGGCCGCAGTTCGCCACTGCGCCATCATCTCCAAAGGCAGCCGGATCCACGGAAGCTGTCACTCCCATGTGAATTTCATAGCCTGTGACCTCCTGGCCGCTGATTCTATCCAGTATTGGGCCACCTCCTGTGACTGGCTTTCTCACCTGTACCGTCCTCTTCTCATACTGGTCAAAGCGGGTGGTAGCATTGAGCAATCCCAGCCCGGGCAGGCTGCCTTCGGTATCCTCTACCCCGCAGTCGATGATCTCCTTTCCCAGGATCTGATAGCCCCCGCAGATGCCGAGGATTGGAGTCCCCTGCAGGGATCTGATCTGATCCGCCATGCCCTTCTTCTCCATCTCCAGAAGGTCAGATATGGTGTTTTTAGTTCCCGGTATGATCACTGCATCCGGATGGCCCAGGGGCTCGTCCAGATTCACATATCTGATATAAGCCCTCCTCTCCAGGGGCTCGAAGTCTGTGAAGTTGCTGATCCGGGGAAGCCTGATCACCGCGATCTCCACCGCTTCGGAGGAGAAGCGGGCCTTCTTGTCGCCCAGGGAGACCGAGTCCTCAGATGGTATGTCCAGATCAAGATAAGGCAGGACTCCCAGGACGGGAACGCCAGTGAGCTCTTCTAGCGACCTCAAACCAGTGCCGAGGATCGCGGGATCGCCCCGGAACTTGTTGATCACCAGGCCCCGGACCAGAGGGCGAACGTCCGGGGGCAAGAGCTGAACTGTGCCGTATAAGCTGGCGAAGACCCCTCCCCGCTCGATATCACCCACCAGGATAATGGGGGCCTGGAGCAGCCGGGCGACGTAAATGTTGGCGATATCCCGGTCGAAGAGGTTGATCTCCGCTGCTCCTCCTGCCCCCTCCACAACAATGAAATCGTACTCATTCTCCAGCTCTCTTACCGAGCGGTCCACCACCTCTTTCAGACCCTCAATGTCCCGGTAGTACTCCTCTGCCGATTTGTCGGCCAGGGGCTTTCCCAGGACTATGACCTGGGATGTTCTATCCCCCTTGGGCTTGAGGAGGATGGGGTTCATGAACTCCGTAGGCTCGGCCCTGGCGGCGCGGGCCTGCACCGCCTGTGCGATGCCGATTTCCGCACCGCTTTTTGTGACCCAGGAGTTGAGGCTCATGTTCTGGGACTTGAAGGGAGCTACGCGGTATCCCCGGTCGGACAGAAGGCGGCAGAGTGCAGCGACAAGAGTGCTCTTGCCGGAGTGGGAGGTGGTGCCCAGCACCACGATGAAGCGGGCCATGGGCAAGGCGAGGATGTTCAAGCTTATTTGTCTTTTGGAAGATGGAATTGGACGGTCATCCTATTCCTGGGGCCAGCTCCATTGCTCAATCTCTTCATTCTACGGCCATAATCGGCTATGCGAAATGCTGAAATGATACGAAGGCCCAATAATTGTCGAGTGTGAACTGCGATGAAAGCAATAGGAATTGTGGGAAGCCCAAGAAAGAACGGCAACACAGACATCCTGGTATCAAGGGTTCTGGAAGGAGCCAGGGAGGCGGGGCTTGATACCTCCAAGTACTTGCTCAATGAGATGAAGTACTCCGGCTGCCAGGCTTGCGAGTACTGCAAGTCTCATGATCACTGCCGCCTGGATGATGACGTCACAAAGCTCTTAGAGGAGATGAAAGAAGCGGATGCCGTGGTCTTCGGCTCGCCGATATACTTCTCCCTGTTCAGCGGACAGTTCAAGCTGATGGAGGACAGGATGTACTCATTGATCGATGCGGCATTCGTCCCCCGCCTCCGCCCAGGAAAGAAGGCCATCATTGTGACCAGCCAGGCAGATGCGGAAGTTGAGAACTATGCCAGAGCAGCGGATGATTTTGCCCTCGCCCTGAAGATGCTCGGATTTGAGGTGGCGGATATTATTCGTATGGTAGATGGCATCACCCCGGATGCCGTCCTGGCTAAAGGGGAACTGCTGGATATGGCGCGGTCTGCGGGAGCTGCCCTCGGCGGTCGTTAGAGTATTGCCACATCGAATTGAGATATTGCGCAGATAACAGGAGGATTGGACACAAAAGAAAAAGCAGGTGAGGTGTGGCATTTGCACAGAGCTGCGGAGCATGAGGGAGCTTGTAGCCCGTTAGACCCTGCTTAAGGCCGAGACCCTCAGTCCAACCAGCCTGACCTTCTTTTTCTTTCTCAAGAATTGATCAACCAGTCGTTTGCCATTGTTCCGGAGAATATCCAGGTCATTGGTGGAAAAAGAGAGAGACCTGGCGCGGGTAAATGTATCGAAGTGCTCGTATCTGACCTTGACGGTGATGGTCTTGAAGCGAAAGCCGCACTCGATCAGCTCACCATGAATCTCTTCTGCCAGCCCGTCCATCATCTGCAAGATGGGGGCAGCATCTTTTATATCCCTCTCAAATGTCACCTCTCTGCCAATGGATTTGGTCTCATAGTTCACTACAACCTCGCTGGGGTCGATGCCCTGGGCACGCTCATAGAGCCTCTTTCCGAGGATTCCCAGCTGCCTTGCCAGGCGGTCGGGATCAGCTGCCGCCAGCTGGCCGATGGTCCTGATATCCAGATCAAGCAGTATCTCCTCCGTCCTCGGCCCCACTCCGGGTATCTTCCTGACTCCCAGAGGAGAGAGGAACTCCTTAGCTCCCTTTTCACTGATGACAGTCAATCCATAGGGCTTTCTGAAGTCCGAGCCGATCTTAGCCAGCATCTTGTTTGGGGCGACTCCGACCGAGCAGCTCAGATCCTCTCTATCCAGGACCTCCTGCATTATTGTCCTGGCCAGGTTGGCGGCCTGATCGAGATCCTCCACTCGACCGGAGAGGTCAAGGTAGGCCTCATAAGATGCGCTGCTAACAACGCCCCGCCCCCTGCCCTCTTTGGGATCAGCGCCAACGGTGACTACTCCCACCCCTTAAAAGGGGCAGGCTTCTACGGTT
>NZ_DAIK01000143.1:0-28941 GCF_002496085.1 Methanosaeta sp. UBA458
ATTATCAGGGGTGCAGTCCACTAAATGGCCGATGCACTGCATCGCCGGCACGATTGGTGCAGAATTCCATTTCTCATTAGACCAAAGGAATATCCGGACGATAATCCACAAAGGCGTGGAAAGAGATGATGATGCTTATAGTGTGTTCGAAAATTCGCACCTAGAGGCCATGCTCAGAGCCGATAATATCAGGAGGGTCTATATCACGGGCTTTGTCCTTGATGTATGTGTCTACGAAACCGCCGTAAGCGCAATAGCCCTGGGTTTTGATACTTACATCGTTCTTGATGCGACCAAACCTGCGTATCCCGACCAGTTGGAAGAAACAATGGCCAAGATAAGAGATGCAGGCATAAAAGTGATATACAGCGCAGATCTTCTGGCCAGATCTGAATTAAGAAATGGGGACTAAAATAATGTCGCCTTTTTTCTAGCCCTTCATTTATCTGGTAGTTCATTTGCAGTTAACAGGAGCACTTTAGAAATCCAGGGCATTTGCCGTATAATCTATTGGCCTGATTTTTTCCGTTGAATCTGCTGAGGGAGCAAACGGGGGCTCGGGATCTATACCGAAAATGCTGCAGCAGGCCGAAAATCCCCTCTCCGGAGGCCCCTGAAGATATAACCTTGATCACAAAAGGCCTCAGGTCCACCACCAGCTTGCCCGCATGGCTGCGCGCGGGCGGGCGCCTGCACGCCAGGCAATCGGGGGCCGTAGGAGCGTAGGTGGGAAGGTGGGCCTTGGGCTTGTGATCTGTGGTCGGGTGGCATAAGATGCAAGCTGGAGGAAAGGGCAGGGCGGGTGTGAGGGCTGTGGGTGCGATAGGGCATGAAAAATTTGCCAGACAATTGTGGGGGCGTGAAATCCTATCAATCATGCTAATACGTGCCTTAATACCACTAAGATTGGATTACTTTGATAATTCTACGCTCAATTTTTCCCATGCTTCATCTGGCAAAACGGATAGTTTTAATGCATTTTGTTGGACCGTCGCGGCGCTTAGGAAGTACTCTTTTGTCTTAGATAAATCAAGTTTGAGCTTCTTTTTTAAACTGATTATTCGAACTAATACGCCCGGTGCAAGGAAGGCCTGTTCAGGGGAAAATAGAGGATATTTCCTTAGAATATCCAAATTGCTATATCCACCTGTATTACGGGGTCCATTTAGATCGATATAGCATATCTCTAAATACAAATTTAAAGCATCCTTGAGACGCCCCTCCATTCTTAAAAGTTCTGCCATATTAAGCTTTGTATTTCTGTAAAGGCCCCAATCTCCCCTCCTTGCATTTTCTATTATCTGTTTATTGAATAATGACCACTTTACATCATTATCTGAAGGCTTACAGCCAAATCTTGCTGCTATGGTTGCCTTCTCTTCTTCAAAAAGCAGCTTTTTTTTAAGGTATATATCGTGAGTTCCATTTTCGACGGACCATTGTTCTTTGATTAATTCCGCCTGAGCCATGGTTACAAGCACTTTCCGGCCATCTGATGGTCGTGTTCTAACATAGATGAATCCGCTGCAACTTGGGCATTTCATCTTTCGGGAGGGCATCTTGTCTAAGGACCAGCCACATTGTGGGCATACCGGCTCAGTATTGCCTATATCTTCTTTCCCACTTTTTGATAATGGATGTTTGATAGAATTAGGGGGGCTCATTTTTTATGCACCAGATTTAACTAATCTCAATAATATGATATTAAGTCTATTATTTTTTTATACTTTCACATGGAACACAGCATCTCACATATGCCTAATATAAATTTTCGCATATAACCTTTTCGATCTAACAAATTTATAATAAATTTGGTAAAAATAATAAATTTGGCAAAAAATCTTAGACAACAAATGGTCTTATATAGGACTCTATGCATCTTATCTTATTAGAGGTAGTATCGAATGGGAGAATGGCCAAATGCAATAGAGCAAGCTGTGGATAATGAAGCAATTCAGGAAGTAAGGTCTGATTCTGGCATTGGGCCCATTGAAAGATTAGCCAATAACTATACCGTCTCCACCGATCGACTTCTTGGTTTTTTGCTTGATATGTCTTATGATGAACTCCAAATTGTAACCTGTGATGCATGGAAGCAACGCTGTGGTGGGGTTCCAAGAAATTCATTAGTTATTATAAAACCAAGTCCCGCGATTCAGGCTTCATATCCAAATATGAGACCTCGACTAATTCTAGTCCGTATTACAGATGCTATTCCTACACCAATAAAGCAAGAAATACAGCAGACGATTTTCCAGATTCATAGGCTACAAGCACCAGTTGATCCAATTACAAATGAAGCACTTCAATGGGCAGCTCTTAAAGGAAGCATCTTAGGAACTTACTATGACGATGTAATTGATACTATTGATGAATCCGGAAATCAGGTACCTTTATTTAAACTGGGCTTTGGAAATGATATTGACAGCTTCTTTTCGCCTCACTTTTATGAGGTTTATGTTCCAATTGATGAACATTTATCGACATTAATCAATTCATTTGTCGCTGATAAATTGCCCGTTAAAATTGGACAACTAAGATATACTGAAACCATAGCTTCTAGCGTTACGCCTGATATAGATGTGCAAGTTTCACCAGAGGATTTCATAAAGAATCGAACTGCCCTTTTTGGAAAAACTAGAATGGGAAAATCAAACACAATAAAAGTTATAGCGGATATTATATTGCAATCAAATAACAATGTTGGGCAAATTATATTTGATCCATCTGGGGAATATTCATATTTTAATGAGCAAGATCAAACCAGCATTTATTTGATGCATAGAGATCGATGTACTCGATTTAGTCTAAATCCACGTCAGATTAAACAAGAACAAGAAGAGAATGTTCCGGTACCCAATATGCTGAGGACCAACTTTTTCCAACATGTGCAACTTGGACATTCTATTATAACCAGTCTATTTGATACGTTGCATCCCCGGCGTCCTGGATATCTGGAGCCATTCTTTCTGTGGAATTCTGTTGATCCTGATGAAATAGATACTCAGTTCCCAGATAGAGGAGATAGAACACGGTATTGCAGGGCTCTTAGTTTATATTATGCTTTGCTAAATAAATCTGGCTTCACTGCTCCAAATAATTTTTCCATAGATCTAAATTTGAGATGGGAAATAAAGAGGGAATTGGCCGCTAATGAAACACTTCGCGCATCAGCAATTTTGGAAAGTCGAAAAGGGGAAGAAGGACTAGCAGAAAGACAAAAGCTGGATGTTGCTACAAGAATTTATGAAGTATTATATAGAATTTACCAGAACAGAAGGGAAGACAATACCCTATTTCCGATAAGTACAAGAAGTGCCAGGCCTTATTTAGAAAACTTTGAGGAAATGGTTCTAAGAATGATTGGAGACCGGAGCATATCCGGCCCTCGCTATCTCATGCCATTCACCAGGTATCATGATCCAAGTGGCATAAATATTATTAGACAAATTGTTGATGACGCAGATAACAATAGAACTGTTATCTTAGATTTGTCCAATGCAGATCAAACCATAGCACAGTATTACAGTGAAATCATTTGCAAAGCCATACTCAATAGGCAAATGGATCGATTTGCAAATAATCAACTTGGAGATCATTCCGTATTGTTCTATTTTGAAGAAGCGCATAATTTATTTAGGCAAGATGACAAAGATCTGAATAGCGTTTACAACAAACTTGCTAAAGAAGGCGCTAAATTTGCTATTGGGATGGTTTATGCAACTCAATCAATGACAACACTAAGTCCTGATTTGCTCAAGAATACCGAGAATTATTTTATAGCTCATTTGAATGATGATCGAGAGATCCATGAATTAGAACGAAGATACGAATTTCGTGACATCGCATTGGATGTACAAAGATCACGCACAAAGGGATATGTCAGAATGATAACTCTTTCACAGAGGTTCGCTTTGCCGGTGCAGATTCGTAAGTTTGAGCCAAGGCAAAATGCTGGGAACTGAAGGGCGATAAAAATGTCCTATGTTGGTTCTGGTCAACTGCCAATAGAGCATGCATCTAAGATTGGCCATATGAAGTTCATCCAAGATGCCCATATTCAGAGAATGCTCAGCGAATTTGAAAGCACAACCTCGACTGCAATCGAGACTATCGGATTTAGAACGGGTCATATAGATATTAACAAAGATAATGATATTAATTTTATAATAGCCATCGATGGAGGTGAATCAGTGGTTCCAAATGAGATACGTTCTCATAAACGACTTGCATTTATATCAGTTTGCGCTTTGCTTTTGCGTGTTCAAGATATAGAGGAAATGAGACAGTGTCCAATTATAGATCCGAGAGATTTACCTTCTAAACTGCAAGTATGGAATAATCCCGCAATACTTCCCCTCTCCGGAATCCGACACCCAAATGAAACAATAAAGGATACTATCCGAAAGACTATTGATAGCACAATGCACTACACAGGACTTTATAATACACTTAAATTTTTAGTTTCCAGGGAATGGGACCTTAATTATGAGATGGGCTTAAATGAGGCACCTCATTTCTGTTGCCGAAATTGCGGAGAAGTTGTTTACATTCCAAAATCCGCACTTAGTTTTAGGTGTCTGAAATGCAAGCATCTTCATACACTCTCTGATTATCTTGGCATAGGTGAGGATAGTCCTGAAGAGTGGGCACGTGAAGAAGCAGCAACAGCGCTAAGAGATGTTCTAGAAACACTCACACTCTTTCATTTTGTGCGAATTTGGTATCAACAACCAAATAAACTCGGACAAGTATTATTCATAAAAGATGGACCACTTTTACTCAGAGCAGGGCTTTATAGATTATCTGATTCAATAAGGGCATTAATTCAATATTTGCGCGACAATGAAATACCTCTAAATCTGGTTGGAATAGAAAAAAATGGAGAGCTAGTTAATCACATTGAGGAAATTAAGGAGAACCTGCCAGAACCAGGTGATTATTTTGCACCGACAGTTAAATATATTATAGAAAATATTAGGGGCTACACATTTGATCCGTCAACGTATCGCAACCGCGTACAATATGGTTCTAAAGTAGTAGCAAGGTTAGGTCCACATCATGTCGTACCAATCGATATTCCCACAGGCGACTTTCTGCTTGAACCAAGCTTTGAGGATCTGTATAGATTTAAAGAAAGCTTAACTGTTTTGGCGAAGATGACCTGTTATAAGTACGAAAATGCCTTAATTCCTATTGTCTTAGCCAATGCTTACGCATCGATATCTCAACGGCCCTCGGGAGACATTCTGTACTCATTCGCATCTCGTTTCTTCTCCTAAAATGTCCGTAAAACCTTTCTTAAAATGGCCCGGAGGAAAACGATGGATTGCGGGAAATTTGGCACAAATTATTTCAATCAGACTCCGTAACAGATATTACGAACCCTTTTTGGGGGGAGGTGCTGTTTTCTTTTCATTGCTTCCGCAAAAAGGTACTCTATCCGATATAAATGATGATTTGATGAATGTATACATTCAAGTGCGAGAACATCCAGATGTTATTTTGGATGCATTGAAGAAAATACCAATTACAAAAGAAAAATATTATAGTATTCGTGCAGATGAACCTACAGAATTAATCGAAAAAGCTATACGATTTCTATATCTAAATCGAACCGCATTTGGCGGTATTTATCGCCTCAATCTAAACGGAAAATTCAATGTTCCATTTGGTGGAGGTAAACGTACACCTGAACCTTTATGGTCAAGAGATTTGGTAAAACTGGCATCGAAAGCTCTTCAAAGGATGGATTTGGTGACCTCTGATTTCGAGGAAATTATAGATCAAGCTGGAAAGAGAGATGTAGTATATTGCGATCCTACATACACAGCGACTCACAATAGCAATGGATTTATCCGCTACAACGAAAGAAACTTTTCATGGGATGATCAAGAACGTCTTGCTGCTGCGAGTCTAAGAGCATGTAAAAGAGGGGCTTATGTTCTGGTGAGTAATGCGAGTTGCCCTAGTCTTCATGACTTATACAATCCTTTCCAGCCAAAAATTCTTGCCAGAAAAAGTCTTGTTAGTCCAAAATCAGAGGCACGCCGGGAAATAAACGAATATCTATTTATTTTAGATCCTGATGACATGAAATAGGATATTGGCTTTCTGGTGAAAGGACTGCTCACTGAGCCGAATAGATCAATCAAGATTACGAAACAGAACTTGATAAGGGACTGCAAATTAAGCGGTCCAACGTTGTGCGATTAGCCCTAAACATTTCCGAGAAATTGATCCTTACTTCGTTCAAGTTCCGGAGGCATAAAGGAAAAATTTATGTAACAAAAGGATTGAGGCGGGACAAAATTCGGAAACATGATCTTTGGATCCACAGGATTTTCAAATTGTTCTACTTCTACAATCTCCAGGGCGAATCCAATCTCTCTGTTTCTAAAATAATCAAAAAACTCTTCTTCAGAGACCCCAGCATCATCCTTCAGCTGACGCCATAAATTGATTGGTTTATCCTCGATTATCTTACTTATCCTAAAGATTCCAACTATTTTTTTAATTGGATTGGTGGAATAAATATACACTCTACCTATATTTCTCTTGGAGAATGCATTCTTGCGAAATTCGTATTTTTTTCTCCCATTGATGATGGACTCCGCAAACTTTGGCTTAATGGATAGTAAAACGTCCATCGATCCCACCCATTTCCCTTATTTTGATGTATCTTTCTGTAGATAGCTCCACGGCCGATTGTGGGGCCGCCTTGAGTATGCCGTTGCCTATTAGCTCTTCTAATCCTAATGGCTTTGTAAAATGAATGTGATGCCTGAAAAGAAAAACAGATACAGGGCCTTCTTCGACGAGTTTATCTATTTCCATTCGAGAAAAAACTGTTCTCTTTGCGGCAAGTTGGAGTATCCTTTCTGCATCGCTAATGCCGACATGTATCGACTCCACTACACCGACTGAGGTTATCGCTTGAAGATCTTCAGATCGATAGAATAGTATCAGATCGCCTGGACCTATTCGTTTAATATTCGAATGGGATAGATATGCCTTCTTTATTGTATTTCCTTCAACAATGAACTCGCCAGAATGCTCGAACAATGTGGTCTGCCTGCAGGGGAAATCTGTGAACAGTCTGTCATGATAGGCTGGCAGAATGGGCAAAACGAATTTTTTAACATCATCGCCATCATAAAAGCTGGGATAAAATATTCTTGAGATCTCGATCGGAGAACAATATTTAAGTCCTTCATAGCCTTTGGCAATCAACCTCTTTACGAATATATCCTCTCCATTATCTTTTATAGCGATCTTATTGAATCCATATTCTGAGATCAATTCGACCAATCGATCTGGCGGTTTTGTGAAATGGGTTAAATAGATCTCATTTATGCCATTTCGAACCGAGAGGTCTACCGCCATCTTGATGAATAGCTCTCCGATTTTATAGCCGATATGAGTTACTTTTAGTGTGGCAATTTTTAACCGTTTTTTCTTGGGGAGAGGCGGTTTCGAATTATCGATAGACTCGTCCTCGAATTTGTATATAAGCAGAGCACCGATGCTTCCGTCCTTTCTATAATATACCCAGCTATTTCTTCCCTCATCGGATATTTTCTTGAACCATCTTTCAAATTCTGGATTGTATTCTTCTTTTAGGCTATCAAATATTGGATCTGAGTAATCTAGATTGCTGACTGGCTCACTTTTCAAGGCGGGTGGTATAATTATACGATCTCTGGTTAAATATACCTTAAAAATCTGCAATGCTTCATCTAGCAGAAGTATTTTATCGCTAATACCTAATTCATTTGATATTTTATGAATATCTCTATTTTCTGTTATGATAAAATCAAATAAATCTGCTAATTTTTTCAGGTCAGCCTTCGATAATGGTCGACTATCAAGTTCAATACTTGCCTCTTTTAAGGTATTTCTGAGATCTTCTAAGTTTTCCGAGAGGACTTTATCCCGCTTCACCTCTTCGAAGACATAAGAATCCAGTAGAAGCTTCATTGAGATCTCCTTTATTATCCTGCAAACATAATATTATTTGCGATTAAGCGCTATAGTTTACTAGACAATTTATGCCTACAAATAGCCGATCCATAGAGTGAAGGTAATAAATAATAATTAATAAATGCGGAGGACGGGAGTCGAACCCGCGAACACCTTCGTGACAGGGTCCTAAGCCCTGCGCCTTTAACCACTTGGCAACCCCCGCGTTCTTCGACATGCACCCCTTTTCGGGGCTCGGCCACACTAAAGAACTCAGCTCTACTAGAACTTTGCGATACCTTCAGGTCTCTACCATCCCTTCAGGCCCGCCACCCGCCCGCGCCCTCCTGGCCGCCGCTATCAGCTCTCTCATCTCCCCGGCTGTGAGATCGTGCCTGTGCTTCTGATCATCCCACTCCCGCCGGAAGGGATAAAAGTACTCATAAAGCTCCAGAACATCCCGCGACCAGAGAACCGAACCCTCTTCTATCACAGCCATCTTGATATGCAGCGGCAGGATCTCGAAGATTCTCAGGTCGTACTTCTCAGAACGAAGATGGGATACAAACTCCCTCCACAGCCCTGCCCTATCCTCTGCCTCCGGGGCCACCAGGCAGAGGTCTATGTCGCTATCCGGCCCGGCATCGCCCCGCGCCCAGGAGCCGTAGAGCAGCACTCCTAAAACCCTCTTCTCCCAGGAGGGCTCTGCCAGAAACTGCAGCTAAAAGATCACTTCTCGCACTGCTTCTCGCCCATCAGCCAGGCCATCACCGCTTTGCTGGTGTGCATCCTGTTCTCCGCCTCATCGAATACCCGGGACCTGGGGCCGTCCATCACCTCATCGGTGATCTCCTGACCCCGGTGGGCAGGCAGACAGTGCAGGGCAATGGCCTCCTCCCCTGCCAGGTCCATAAGCTGGGAATTGATCTGATACCGGCCGAATACCCTCAGCCGCTCTGCCTCCTCCGCCTCATCCCCCATGGAGACCCAGGTGTCGGTGACCAAAACGTCCGCTCCTCCGGCCGCCTCCTCCGGCTCCTCGACAACCTGCGGGCTTCCGCCCAGGGCGCGGGCCTCTTCCAATATCTCGGCCTTTGGCCCATACCCAGGTGGGGAGGCCACGGTGATCTCCATCCTCAGGATGGCCGAGGCCAGAATCAAGGAGTTGCAGACATTGTTCCCATCCCCAATCCAGCCGATCTGCAGGCCATCCAGAGCCTGGAAGTTCTGGCTCATGGTCTGGAGGTCGGCCAATATCTGGAGCGGATGCTCCCAGTCGGACAGGGCATTGATCACCGGGACGCTGGCATTCTCCGCCAGCTGGAGCACAGTGCCGTGAGAGTGGACCCGGGCGGTGATGCCATGCACATATCTGGACAGCACCCGGGCCGTATCGGCTATGGTCTCCCCCCGGCCCAGCTGCAATTCGTTGGCCGATAGGTATAGGGGATGGCCGCCCAGCTCCCAGGCTGCCACCTCCAGGCTGACCCGGGTCCTGGTGGAGGGCTTCTCGAAGATCATGGCCAGGCTCTTTCCCTCCAGCGGCTGGCCATGCCGGCCGCGCCTGGCCCGGAAGGCCTCCGCGCTCTGGATCAGCCGCAGTATATCCTCTCCAGAGAGGTCGGCAATGGAGATCAGATTCATGTCAGAATCCTCCTTTCCGGGGCCCTTGCCCTAGGCACGCAACCTCTGCAGGATCTCATCCATCTGGGTGATGCTCTCACTGCTGGGGGATACCTGTGCCTGGATCCCTTTGAACCCTGAAGCACCGGCCGGGCAGGACTCATCCCCCTCCAGCTGATTGGACCAGGGACTTTTTATCATGAACGCCAGACCCGGATGGGGCTTATCGGCAGAGGCTGTGGCATTCACCACAATCCGGTTCAGCTCGTTTTCCAGCAGAACCTTCCCCCCCTCTGCTATCCCCAGACTGGCCATATCCCCCTTGTCCAGGATGATGCTGGCACTGAGCCGGAGATACTCCTCCGAGTGCAATCCCATCTTTTCCGCCCCGTACTGGAAGATATCCCGGTAGGTGACAACCTTCACATCCACTGCCATTTAAATCGCCTCCATGATCCTGGTCAAAATCTGTTCATCCGCAAGCTGGTTGGTCTTCATTGAGGGCTCGAAGGTGACCCGCACCCCATCCGTTCTCAGCGCCGTGCCCCCGGTCTCCAGACCGGATATGGCAGAGGGGATCACCACCCGGGCAACATCTGCGGTCAGGGACCGGCGGGGATCAATGGCGATGATGGGGGCAGCAGCAAAAGACCTCGCCAGGCCAAGAGGCAGATCCAGCAGGGGATCAGAGCCCAGAACCAAAATGGCATCCGCCCCCTTCACCGCCTCCACCAGGCTGGGGGCTTCCGCCGCCTCTCCGGAGGCAGTGAACTTGACCCCTTTGACCCTTCCTGTCCGGTCGAACAATAGCTGGCTGTATCCGCGGGAGTTGTACTGGCCGGTCATGGGAACCACCTTGAATGTGGTGATCTCATTCAGCCGGCGAAGGAGTTCCTCGAACCGATCCATCTGATCCTGCAGGGAGACGAGCATAAGAGGACCGGGGAAGATCACCCCGTACTCGGTCTTCTTGATTATGGAGCCAAGCTCAATCATCTTCTTCTTGTCCCCGAACTTGGGGATCTTCCCCTCCAGCACCGCCAGGATCGCCTCCAGGAACTGCAGATCCTCGCCCGGCAAGACCCGGTAGGTGGTGTTGGGACAAAGCCGGGCGGTGGGCGACTCCCTCACATCCACCACGATACAGGTCCTCTCCTCCTCGTAGCTCTTCTGCCTTTTCTCGCCTCGGGGGAAATAGGAGAACCGGGACAGATGCCTGGGCTGGGTGCTGGATGGGTCCGAACCCCAGAAGATGGAGGTATCAGCGAAGTTGCGCACATCATCCAGAGTGCAACTGGGAATCTTCCCGGAGAGGATCCTCTCCATGAGCTGCCCCTCGCAATAACTGGAGGGATCATCAACGAACGCCCCGATCTTCGCCGCCAGGGCGAGCCCCACCTCCTGCGCCTCCAGGGTGCAGTTGGACCAGCCGTAGATCACGGGCGCGCTGGCGTTCCTTAAAATCTCCGCCGCCCTTTCTATCGCCTGATCTAAAGAAACCTCACTGCCCTCCACCAGAGGCCCCGTCCTCTCGCTGAATAGGGCCTGATAGTGGGCCTGGCCTTTGCGGCAGAGGTTCCTGGCCTGGGAGACAGACCCAGAGCCAGCGTCCGGAAAAAGTATGTCCTCGCATATGAGCGAGCAGCCTGTACAGGTCTTATAATTGAATTCTGTCATCTGCATCACCTCAGACGAACTCTATGGCCTTGCTCGGACAGGTCGCAGTGCAGGCATTGCACAGAATCTTATTCGGCCCGAAGCGCTTGCATTCTTGCAGGTTATTGGCCACTACCACCCCGTCCTCCACCCGGAGGATGACACGATCCCCCTCCGGACCGAGGCCAGCGCCGACCCTGGTGGGCTCGGCCGCCACATTCACCGGACAGGCGATCACGCAGTTGCCGCAGCCAAAACACTTCTCCGGATGAATGACAAGGCCGGTCTCTGAGGCGCTCTCCAGTGGAGCCACGATCTCCTTCAGCTTGGCGAGCTTCGCCTCATATTTCTTCTCTTCGAATAGAGGAGTGCACTCCTCCAGCTTCTTCTCCCGGCCCAAGAGGCCCACGGCAAAAGCCATGCAGGTGGGAAGCCCGCACTTCTTGCAGTTGGTCTTGGGCAATAGCATATAAATCTCCATGGCGCTTACCATAACCAGATACCTCAGTTTGGGAAGGATACAGCAGTAACATCAATCTCGATCATATTTATTGCCTGCGCAAAGCTTTTCATACTTCTTCAGGAATTGTCTTTTCAATGCCCTTCAGCAATCCCATTGCCCTTTTGGGCCTCCTTGGCATAATACCCCTGGTAATAATCTACCTCATCCGGCCCCAGCCAAAGGAGATCCGCTTCTCCTCCATCCAGTTCTTGCGAGAGGGGGAGGCGAAGCGCACCGCCGTCCTCAGCCGTCTGATAAGCGATCCCCTCTTCTGGGTGCAGCTCTTGGCCATCTGCTCTCTCTCCCTCGCCGCAGCCGGGCCCTACACCAACGAACAGGGGCCGGCAAGCAGCCATCTGGTAGTAGTCCTGGACGGCTCTGCGAGCATGCAGTCCTCATTCTCCCCCGCCCAGAACATCATCCGTTCATACCTCGACCGCTATGAGAGAATCAGCATCATCTTAGCAAAAAACGTTCCACAAACGGTCCTCACCGAGGGCAGTCCAGCTGAGGCCCGAGATCAACTCCCACAATTTAAGCCGGCTGCAGTCTCAGCAGACCTCTCCAGCGCACTGACCCAGGCCAGCATACTCCTGGGCAGCACCGGGGGGGATATTCTTCTGGTCTCGGATTTCATCAGCTGGACGGGAGACGATCCCGATGTCACCCGCAATCTCATCGAGGCCGGCGGCCGGGTGGGAATAGTCTTTGCCGACTCATACCAGGGAGGGAACAACCTGGCCCTGACAGAGGGCTGGAATGTGCCGGGAACGGGATACGTAAACCATACTGCTCTGATTCACAACTACGGCCCGACAAGAACCATACCCATTACCATCACCGGCCCGGGCGGCAAGACCAGCCAGGCAGCTGCAATCCCCCAGGACGGCGACTACTACCTATCCTTCACCGCCTATCCCGGGGTGAATGAGATCTCTCTGGACATTGAGGACGCCATCTCCTGGGACAACCGGGCTTATGTCTATGTGCCAGACCAGGCTAAGAGGGACGTTCTTTATCTGGGCGAGGCCGGGCCAGCCCTAAAAGCCCTCCAGTCCCTGCCCAATGTAAATGTTTTAACCTCAGGCAGGTACTCGGACTTCGATCTGATCGTCCTGGCAAGGAACGCCTCGGCCGACGGCGAGCTCAACCGCTACATCGACGGCGGCCGGGTGATCTACCTCCCCTTCGATCTTGAGAGCCCCCAGTATCTCCCGGTGAGGGTGACGGGAAAGCTCCCCGGCCCCACCAGGCTTTGGGTGAGAAATTTTGGTTTTGCCGAGGGCCTGCACTTCGATGAGATCGGGATTTACAGCTACCCGAACGCTGCTGCTCGCGGGGGCGCGACCACCATGGTGGAAGCCAATGGTGTCCCCATCCTCGCCTACTGGCGGCTGGGCGAGGGGATTGTGATCTATGACGGCCTGGAGATGGACTCAGACTTCTATCTGCGCCCCGAATACCCCATATTCTGGTATCAGATGATCAACTGGATGACGGGGGTGCCGGATATAGAAGACTCCAACCGGAAGACCGGGGAGATCATAGCCACAGGCGAGCAATCCACCATCCAAACCCCCAGCATCAGCCTCATCGCCAGCACTATTGCCCTGGACGAGGTGGGCATCTATCGCTTCCAGGGACGAACGGTGGCGGCGAACATGTACAACCCCACTGAGTCCTCCCTCCTCCGCAGCCGAGATTTCGAGCAGGGTGAATTTCTAGGAGTGGTTCGCAATACCATTGTACAGAGGGATCTATCCCACTGGGTGATAGCCCTGGCCGCCCTGGCCATCATTCTGGAGCTGGCCATCATGCGCTGGAGGAGGGAGACATGATCCAGGATCTCTATTTCGCTCGGCCGGAGCTTCTCTGGGCCCTGCCACCCCTAGCCCTGTTGGGGCTGGTCTACGTCCACCTTCGGGCCAGGAATAAGATCCTCGCCCTCTCCAGGCTGCTGATCTTCTGCTTGATACTGGCAGCGGCTGCAAACCCCTATTTTGTTCAAACCCAGGTCGTCCAATCGCAAAAGCCGAGCATCACCGTCCTGGATGACAAGACCGGATCGATGACGGTATTCGATCCCGATGTGGCGGCACGAGTTGCCGATCTGACCGGGGCTTCTTTGCGCACATTCTCCGGTGACTCGACTCCCCTGGGGGACAGGATCCTCCAGCATGCCCTTCCAGGAAGCACAATCCTCCTGGTGACGGATGGCTACAGCAATAGCGGCCGATCGCTAGAAGATGCCCTCGCCCTGGCCAGGAGCTCGAATAGCACTGTCTTTGCCCTGGACATCGATCCGGTGAAAGGCGATGCCGGGGTGGAGATATCAGGACCAAACACCGCTGTCCTGGGAGGGGACTACCCCTTCCGGGTGATGGTGAGAAGCTCCCTTGACTACAGCGGACCCCTATCGGTCTATGCCGATGAGAAAAAGATCTACAGCGACCAGATCCAGGCCAATGGGAGCGCCTCGATCAAGATCTCTCATTCCTTCCTGGAGACGGGAAACCATATCCTCAGAGCGGTGATCGCCCCGGATATGCAGCCGGCAAACGATGTTTACCAGAAGTCGATATATGTCGTCCCCAAGCCGGAGGTTCTCCTCCTCACCTCAAGCGACTCGTCCCTGGCCCAGAACCTGGATGATCTTTATAAGCTGACTGCAGCCTCTGAGCTTCCCCCCAGCCTGGATAGCTATAAGTCCATTATCCTTGATGATATCGAATACAGCTCGAGCCTCGACCGGCTGGAGGATTATGTGCGCGAGGGTGGCGGCCTGGTGGTAGTGGGAGGCAAGAATTCCTACGACCTGGGAGAATACCGCAACTCGACTCTGGAGAGGTTCCTGCCTGTGCAGTCCTTTCCCAGCCGCTTTGAGGGAGGCAAGACGCTCATCTTCGTCCTGGACATCTCCTTCAGCCTGCTGTCCACTCTCACCAAGGACGGGACCACCCTGCTAGACTATGAGAAAGCCCTGGCGGTGGAGCTGTTGCATTCCCCCCAGTTCCAGGATTACAATGTGGGACTGGTGGTCTTTGGAACCCGGGCCTATAATGTGATCGATCCCGTGCCCTTATCCCGGAGCCAGAACGTCCTCGCGGACAGAATCGCTACCCTTGCCCCCACAGGAACGGAAAACAGCTATCTTGACTCTGGCCTCGAGCTGGCCAGAGATATGATCCAGGCCAGCGGAGGCGAGGGGGAGATGATTGTCCTCTCCGATGGAAACCTCCAGAACTATGGGGATGTCGTAGTACGATCCAAGGAGCTGATCCGGGAGATGAACATCACCACCAGGCTGATTCAGGTCCAGGCCATCCCTGGCGCGACGGGTAGCTTCCCGGATATCGCCAGCAGCACGGGCTCGGAGTTCACCTATTTCGTTTATCCCGACTCTCTGACCACCATCAGCACCCCTCTGCCCGAGGAGACGAGGCCGCCGGAGAAGAACATCACTAGCTACGACCTGGCAGTGGTCAACCAGAACCACTATATCACCACCGATCTGGAGCTGAACGCCACCATCACTGGCTTCAATGATGTCACCCCCAAACCCGGCTCTTTGAGGCTGGTGGCACTGACCGATGGCAAGCCCGTCCTCACCGTCTGGCGTTACGGCCTGGGGAGGGTAGCGGCCCTGACCACAGACAACGGCATTTCCTGGGCCGGTCTGCTATATCGCAGCCCCAGCTCTCAGCTGATATCCTCCGTCGTCAACTGGGCGGTGGGCGATCCCCGGCCGCAGGAAGACAGAGTGGAGGGAGAGGATGGATGGCAGAACACTCCCTTGCAGATCACCATTGCCAGCAACTCCCGGCCCAGCCTGCCCGGGGCGAACGTGGAAAAGATAGGGGACAATAGATACACGGCGACGTTTACTCCCAACAGCAGCGGCATCTACTATATAGGAGACTACGGAGTTGCTGTCAACTACCCCCTGGAGTACAGATACATCGGATACAATCCAGATCTTCCCAGCCTGATCATGGCCAATGGAGGCAAGGTCTTCACCGAGGAGGAAGCGGGGAGGAGCCTGATTGCAGAAGCATCTCGGGTCAGCCAGAGGATGACAGAAGAGAGGGTATCCAGAAGGGACGCTCTGCTCATCATCGCCCTCTTGATATTCCTGTTGGAGATTGTATCAAGAAAGATCAATGACATACGAAGGCAGGGGCGGACAAAGCCGTGAGGTCACCATCAGATTTTAATAGCATAATCAGCCTGTAGTGAGATATATTATGGAGGTAACTGCCACCAAATGAGTTCTCAAATGTGTGCCGTCTGCGGCCTTCCACAGGAGCTATGCATCTGCGAGGAGGTTGCCAAGGAGCAGCAAAGGATCGTAGTCAAAGTTCAGAAGCGTAGATATGGAAAAGAGGTGACAGTTATCCAGGGCATTGATCCTCATGAGATCGATCTGCAGGAGCTGTGCACTCACCTGAAATCCAAGCTGGCCTGCGGCGGGACGGTAAAGGACAGTCTGATCGAGCTTCAAGGCAATCATATACAAAGGATCAAGGATATCCTGGTCAAGAAGGGATTCGGCGCAGACCAGATAAGCACCTGAATCCCATTTCGCAGGTTTTTATCGATGGGCAGGCAGATCCTAACTTACGTATTTTCTTTGCTCATTTTCTTTTCTTAAAAAAGGATTGATTATGATGAGGGAGAGCGCAATGCCTGGCTGCCCCCCTCCTCTTGAATTGCATTGGAAGGAGCCACCTCGTCTGAGCTCATAACAATTGAGAATATCCACTCGCTCAGGCTGGCGCAATGCTCGGGAATGCATTCCTCTATGCAGCCGGCGCAGGGCTCAAAGGCATCCAGAGCCATAAGAGGATCGAAACGTCTGCCGCTAGTCCTGCTGACGCAAAAGAGCCTATAAGTCCTGATGCCGTCGACCGACTCCACCTCTCGGGTAATATGGCGATCTTTGAGCAGCTTGGCCACTATGCGAGAGCATTTTCTGGAATCGATCTTCAGAGCCTTCCATAGATCGCTTTGCAGGGCTCCCTCAGGATGCGATTTAATGTAATCTAATGCTTCCTCGACAGACATCCCCGACACTCACTCCACTGGGCTGATTAGAATGATGTTATTGCCGCGCAGGATGACCGATCCCAAAGAGCGAGTCTTCTCGCCCCCGATCAGCTCCACGGTCTCCAGCAAGTGCAGGTTCAAGTACTCATCTACGCTGTTGAGAACACCCTCCAGCACGTATCGGGGTGATCCCTTCATCTCTACCTGAATCTTGCTACCTACCAGACTCTGTACCTTCTTAGTTGGGAACATATTTCAGACTCCTTGGCCACTTCGACGGATAACCCTTATGCAGTTTCACTGGTCTATATTGATGCGGTCGATACCCGTCATATCTAGACGGATACCACACCTTTTATCCCAGCGACGCTCTTCACGAGCTCCTTCTCGATGAAGTTCTTCAGGGTCATCTGGGAGAATGGACAGCCCGCACAATGCCCCTGCAGCCTTACGGTCACAATGCCATCACTGATATCGACGAGCTCAACATCTCCGCCGTCCACGCGAAGGCCCTCCCGGATCTTTCCCAGGGCCGCCTCCACCTCGTCATTTAGGTTTTGCATGAGTATTATCGTCTCCTTTAACCTTTATGGAATTAACCTGGTGCCCGATTATGGTAAACCTTATCCCTTTTAAAGCTTCCTCGAGCTCTTTTATGAGCCGCTGACACTTATCTGGGCCTACAACGGTATTGACCATGACTCCGGGCTCTGAATGATCTCGGATGGCCTTCAATGCCATATCGGGATCCTCGCTCAGCTGGAAGCTCTTCCAGTTGGTGGGTGCCATTCCTTGATACTCAATGAGATAAAAGCCGGTGATTCCAAGCTCCGTCAAGCTGTTGATGACTCTGACGAGATGCTCGTGATCTACAAAAATCTTGACCATGGTCTTCATGGAGTTTCCTCACCTATATATCGGCCATAAGACCTTATAAAACTTCGCGATACCGGGATATTCTTTTATCCTACCCAGGCCATGCATTCCCTACCATGCCATCCAGAGATATCAGAGACGTGCTGAAGAGCAGGGGAATCACTGAGGAAGAGATCATATCTGCAGCAATGGAGCTATACTTCCCCCATCCCGGAGTGGAGACGCGCGAGCGAGCAGAAGCCGTATTCCGCCGGGAGATGAACCTAGCTCTGTCCGACCCCAATCTGGCCCTGCTCATATACGCCGCCCTCCTCCTGGAGGTGGAGGGAGAAAGGCGCAACCTTCCCAACCTGAAACCGTCCGACTATGAGAACGATCTGACCTGCCTCATCGCGGACGAGGTCATAGGCCTGAGCATAGCCAAGTACGTGGGCGGATATAAGGGGCTGTTCGATTATGTGCGCTACGACAAGGCCAAACCGGGAATACTCTCCCGGCTGGGACCCTTCCTGGATGATGCTCTGGCCGGGCTTATCGGCGGAGTCTCAGCCAACATGTACACCAGAGCGGCAACGAATCCGGGGAGCGGGAATTGAAAGGCCTCTTGTTCGCCCTTAAATCCGGCTTCGGATGGCTATCCGCCATACCGGTAGGCATATCCATGGAGGGTGTGGAAGCCCTGATGGACCATGTCTATGTCTTTCCCCTGGTGGGCTTGGTTTTGGGGGCGATCCTGGGAACGGTATCCTACATCGCTCTGCAGGCATTTCCGGCGAGCCTGGTTGCCGTAGTGGTAATAGTCGCTATCTACTGGCTATGCGGCATAAACCACATCGACGGCCTGGCAGACTTTGCTGATGGTGTCATCGCTCACGGTACAAGGGAGAAGAAGATCGCTGCGATGAAGGACGTATACATGGGAACCGGAGGAGGACTGTATATCGTCGTTTTAATCCTGGCGACATTTGCCGTCCTGTCCAGCCTGCCGGAAAGGCTCTTGCTCCTGGCACTTCTCACCGCAGAGGTCAGTGCCAAAGAGGCTATGATATCCTTTGCTGCCTTCTCCAGCTCCCTGCAGAAGGGATTTGGGCAGATAATGATTCAGAGGACGGATAAGGGCCAATTCCTACTGGGCCTGGTGATATCGGCGGTCATCTGCTCACTCGCCCTTGGAGCTCTCGGACTGGCGATCCTGGCTGCAGCCCAGCTGGCCGCACTTTACCTGGTATGGGTCTCGAAGAGAAACTTCGGCGGAGCGACTGGTGACGGCATTGGAGCGACAAATGAGATTGCCCGGGTGACTGCTCTCGCTGCCGCCCTGGCGTTAGGAGGTGTTCTGCCCTGGACGCTCTGGTGATGGCTGGAGGAAGGGGCTCCCGTCTGAATAGGGGAGAGAAGCCCATGGTGACGATCTTCGGCAGGAGGTTGATTGAGTATGTAGCCCTGGCCCTGGAGGATAGCTCAGTGGAGAAGATCTACGTCGCCACCACTGAGAATGTGCCCCTCACTCGGGCCTGGGCACGGGATTGGAGCCTATCCGTGGTGGATACTCCGGGGATGGGCTTTGTCCCGGACATGATCTCTGCGGTGAATGAGGCAATGGTTACCGATCCCATAATGGTCATCATGGCCGATCTGCCCCTGATCACAAGCGAGCTCATCGATACTATAATCGAGGTCTATGAAGAACGTCCTGAGCCAGCCCTCTCCACCCACACTCCACTGGATCTGCACCGCCGTCTGGGCCGGAGGCCCGACTCCCTCTTCAACTACCGGGGCCAGCTGATCGTGCCCTCAGGGATCAATGTGCTGGACGGAGGAGAGATCGAGAGAGAGCAGGAGGATTATCATCTGATAATGGAGAGGATAGAGCTGGCAGTGAATGTGAATGTGGCAGAGGACCTCCGCCTCTGCGAGCGGATACTGCAAGGTGATTTTATTTGAATGACACCATAACGATTAACGGCGAGAAGTTCTCTCTCGGAGACCTGATGTTGCTCACCGGCGAGGATGAGGTAAAAGAGCCGAAGGGCTATATTCTCCTCGTGGCC
This sequence comes from Methanosaeta sp. UBA458, assembly GCF_002496085.1. Taxonomy (NCBI): domain Archaea; kingdom Methanobacteriati; phylum Methanobacteriota; class Methanomicrobia; order Methanotrichales; family Methanotrichaceae; genus Methanothrix; species Methanosaeta sp. UBA458. The sequence goes on from NZ_DAIK01000143.1 coordinate 19,717, forward strand.
CGAGCATTGCGCAACCCATTGAGGCTTCCCTGGCTGCTCAAAGAAATATGCAGCCTCTGCATCAAGGAGGATGAGCAGAGGGATATGAGGCTTAGCCTGATCCGAGTGCAGGTCGATGCCGAGCTGAAGATGAACCAGGATATCCAGAGATTCCAGCAGAGGCGTTATGTTGCCCAGGTGATTGAGATCCTGCTGTTCAACGATCTGATGCTTGCCCCCAGGGAGGCAGTGGAAGAAGGCGATATGGAGTAGACGATGCCTGTGCCCATGGACCATTCCATATCTATGGCGCAAGGGAACTCCGGTCTTTAGGCCGGAGAAGCTGACCTTCCTTTCATATAACACACAGGAGCAAAAAAATCTGATTTCCGGGGAGAGGACCACCTGCCCAAGAAGCCCTTCCTGACCTTAAGGGCCCCGAGGCCTTAATTCCGGCATGGTACGACGCCGGGATCATGCCAGGGGGGCCTGGAAGGTCCTCGCGAGCTCAAGATCTAAGTGGTCTCATTCTGCATTTCTGCGGCGCTCGGTGATGCTGCAGTGCTCCCGGGTGCGGATGGGCTCCCTCGCACACTGCTTCCAACAAAAGCGGCCTTTGTCGTCAATCCCACTCTGGCGGCATTGACGGTGATGTTGCTCTTGCCGGCATCAGGATCGCGGCTCAAAAACTCATTGATGCTCTCGGTATATAGTGCCGATGAAACGCCACCGGGGCTCTTGGCGAAGGCGATGTTCCCAAATACTGCCGGACTGATCCCGGATAGATCCAAAGCATATGGATTCTTCCATACATACGTGGGATCGAATTGATTTATGATGCTCCTGTTTATTGCAGAAATATCTTCGCGATTACTAGCTACTGCCTCAGAAGGCAGCTGGGCAATTGCAGGCGCTATCAATGCCAGCATGGTCGCCAGGACCATTATGCTAAAAATCTTTGCCATATTAATCCTCCTAAATGCGCATCCTGCCCTCATTCCCACTCCCTGGCACAGATGCGATCGGTGATCGATTGATGCTTCTATCGCGGGAGATGAATGCTATTTCATCACCGCAGATAGCGGTTCGAACTATAATGATAATAAACCTTGTGGTTATCGTTTATCCCGCTCCAGAACCCGGAACTCGTACTTTCCTCCATCCATCCTGAGAGTCCATATCCTCCAGCCCGATGGGAAGCAGACGTTCTTATGAGCGATTCCCACAAGGTCGAACTGGATGGTATCACCCCTCTTGAACTCCCCTGCAGTCAGGGTCTCGCCCAAGGTGAGCGCCCCGATCTCCCTATTGTTCACCAGCAAGATCACATCGCGTTCTCCGGCTCTGGTCATGGTTACATACAAGGTGCCGTCGATCGGGGCGGCGATGTCTGGTGACGGTGGGAAGGCTAGAACTGGACTCAAGCCTATGGCAGCGGAATAGAATGGGAAAGCTGAGCCTATGCCGCACTCTCCCTGCTTGATTCTGAACCACCCTCCCTCCCCCCAAGTGAGACCCCAGGAGTTCTTCCCTATCCAGCAATCCTCCCCTTCGTCATAGCCAACGATCAGAATGGCATGGTTGCCTACGAAGTTCCCATAATCCTGACTGTAGATCCCCCCATCATGCTCGAAGAAGTCTGCATAGACCGCCATGCCGCTCATTAGAGGGCCGGTTGAGGCGATATGGGCTTTGGCCTGCTCCGGGCTGAAGATCGTCTCAGAGAATGTGATGGCAGTCAATCTGCTCTTGAAATCCGGGCATGGCTTCCAGTCTCCAGCATAAGGACAGCAGAGCTCATCGCAAACCCCGGACTCTGCAGCCGTGAGCATCCGCCCGAATTGAGCACCGCTCTCGCATTTTCCACCTCCTCGGGGAAAAAGATAGGCCTCAGAGAGATCGGGCTGCAATTTGGGGTCCTGATTTGCGATCTTTATCATGGACTCCATCAGGGCGATGGTGGCGAAGGCAACGGAGCTACTGCATTTTCCCTGATCGCGGATGGGGGTGGTAAAGTCTTCGCCCTCAATACTCCTCCAGTCAAAGGAAGAGGGATGCTCCACCGCCCTCAGAAGCTTTGCCATGGCAACAAACATGGCCATATTATGCTGAATCTCTGCTGGCGATACTATCAGCCCGGTCGAATATGTCTTTCCCATTGTCTTCATCTCCAATCAATGCTCAGACGGCAATTCTGCCAACATCGCTATCTCCGCCGCACAGTCTATTGGTGGCTAAGACGAAATGCATACGAAATATCCAATCCCCGGGGCTGCATTCCTTGGCTTGAGTTCATTTGGAGGGACGACATTTCTATAGCATAATAGGCTGGATGAAATATATACTTGTCCGCTTTTCAGCTAATGCCAACCGACTGGAGGTGGACGCCTCTTCCCTGGGATACGTTTAAAATTATAACGAAGATAATTGACAGGCAGGTGGGCAAAAGTGAGACGAACTGACATGCAAATGGCATTTGTTTTGATGTTGCTATCATGCTTATCGATTCAGGCCATAGCCCTGGATCCCGGCACCATCGCAGTGCCCAGTATCACCGGAGCCAACATGGATATGCCCAAGCCCCTGATCACTCCCCCCAGCATGGATATGGCAAATTCCCCCACCAAAGTCACAGTGGTGGAAGGGAAGAGAGATCCGTTCTCTGATGGATCGCCATTCAATGAGACTGAAACCAGCGAAGCAGATAAAGTGAGCGGGGATTGGACGGTGAGATTTGCCAATCGGAGCGATGTCTCCCTGGGCCTCGACCTCTGGGCCTCCGGTGGGAGCAAGGTGATGGGCTTTGGCGAACTGAGAGAGGGCCTGGCGAAGAACTCCGTATCTGCCAGCGGCTCCTTCGAGGGAGAACTGCTAATGCTGAAGGTCAAATCGGCGGCGCCAAAATTCCCGGATCAAAGGTATGACGGATGCGATCTTGATCTGGTTTTAGCAAATGAAACGCTATTTGGAGCTTATATACTGAAGTGGAATGGTGAGATCATGGACGAGGGAAATGCCACCGCCGTGAGGATATAGGCCCCTGGAATGGCTTTGCATCGAGAAACAATTTATATGGCTTAAAGACCACCAGAAATGGAAGCATTATGGTCCTGGACAACTTAGGCGGATCGCTGCGCAATGCCCTAAAGAAGATTGCCTCAGCGAATAAGATAGATAAAGCACTGGTCGACGAAGCGGTACGGGAGATTCAGCGTGCCCTCCTGCAAGCAGACGTGAATGTGAAGCTTGTGATGCAGCTATCCAACACCATCAAATCGAGAGCATTGGACGAGAAGCCCGCTCCGGGCATGAACCCAAGGGAGCATGTGATCAACATCGTCTACCAGGAGCTGATAAACCTTGTAGGCCGCGGTGCCGACATCCCTCTGAAAAAGCAGAACATCATGCTCGTGGGCCTGCAGGGCTCGGGAAAGACGACTACCGCAGCGAAGCTCGCCACCTTCTTCCAGAGGAAAGGCTTACGCACTGCGGTAATATGCGCTGACACCTTCCGGGCAGGAGCCTATGACCAGCTCAAGGCTCTGTGCGAGAAGCAGGGCATATTCTTCTACGGCGAGAAGGGCAACACCGATGCCCCGGCAGTAGCCAGGAACGGCCTGGAGGCCACAAAAAAATACGATATACGGATCGTCGATACCGCAGGGAGGCATGCCCTGGAGGGGGACCTGATCCAGGAGATGAAGGACATTCACGCAGTGGTAAACGCCGATCAGAAGCTGCTGGTGATGGACGCCGCTTTAGGCCAGCAGGCCAGCGAGCAGGCGAAAGCGTTTAACGAGGCGGTCAACATCACCGGGGTTATTATCACCAAGCTTGACGGCACTGCCAAGGGCGGCGGAGCCCTTTCTGCGGTGGCGGAGACCAAGACCTCAGTGGCCTTCATCGGAGTGGGCGAGATGCCTGCGGATTTAGAGCGGTTTGAGGCCGACCGCTTCATCTCCCGCATGCTGGGGATGGGTGATATCAAAACCCTCATCGAGCGGGCCCAGGAGGTTCAGACCGAGCAGGAGGTGGATGTCGAGTCCTTGATGCGGGGCAAGTTCACCCTCAAGGATATGTACCAGCAGATGGAGGCCATGAACAAGCTCGGACCATTAAAGCAGATCATGCAGATGCTGCCCATGGGAGGTCTGGGCTTTGAGCTATCGGACAAAGAGTATCAGATGACCAAGGACAGGCTGGACAAATACCGGGTAGTCATGGACTCCATGACCGCCGCAGAGCTGGATGACCCCAAGATCATCACCGCCTCGCGCATCAAGCGCATATCCCAGGGCAGCGGCGCTTCGCCTGACCTCGTCCGCGAGCTGCTCAAATCCCATCAGGCCATGCAGAAGGCGCTCAAGGGGATGAGAGGAGGCATGGGCAAGATGAACATGAAGAGGATGATGAAGAGGTTCAACCCAGGCGCCAAGACATAACGATGCTCTGGCCATTGCTGCTTTTGTGAATGCTCTTATCGATTCGGCCCGATTGGCTGCCTTTTCTCTAGATCACTGGCTGCCTATGCATAAGAGGTGCTTGCCGCCGGCAAGGGTGTGGCGGCGCTGATGATGGTTATCTCTTTATCTTGGGGTGCGGAAAGGATCACACTTCCGGTCAACGTTCCCGATTCGATCGGCATCCCCCGGGAAAATGCCTCATACACCCCGGTGATGGCAGTCTTGCTTGCGGACAGCTCCATTCTTATGACCTCCTCCCCTCCCGCAGCCATGACGAACACCATCAGGTCCTTTGTCCCAACCGACCCGGCGGCAGTGATGTTAATTCTTCGGCCTTCAGAGCTAAGCTGCCCTGAGCCCATAACCAGGTCATCCTGCTGAAACATCTCCAGATCCAGATGTCTGGCGGGGCTGCCCTTAAGATTCGCCGACCAGCTTCCAGTGAGGTTTAGCCCCCCGGAGAGGCCGACCTGTGCCTGCGATGACTCTTCCTCTCCCACGGTGATTGGGGTGAGTATTCCCCTGCCGGTAGAGACGGTACCCATATATCCTTGTGATGCTGCCCCCGAGAGGAGGATCAGCAAGACCAAGATCGCCATCGGAATTCCTTTCAAATGCAATTGCATTCACCACTCAAGCCTCTTTTCCACAGATGATACGGCAATCAAATGATATAGCAATCTCTGGTATAATAATCGTGGGCTTGAAAGGCGCAACTGAAAAAAAGGGGGATCTATTATATCCCGCCAGGGTATTTTGCGATTTTGCCGGGCCGGCTCTTGCCGCCTTTAGTCCGCACTATGCCATCGCTGGAACGGCCACCGGCTGAACCGACAGCAGCTTTCCAGAGGCTATGCCCGGCTGGGTCACTCCCGGAGCGGTGTAGACGAAGCTGCCGTTCATGGATCCCGGGGTTATGGTCAGGCTCAAGCGATAAAGGCCCTGGCTCTGCACCGGGGACACGAACAGGGCCACTCTGTCGCCCAGTATAGTGCCCGCAGCGGTTACCTGAGCTGCGTTTCCATTCTGCATCAGTATACCATATCCCGATACTGCATCTTGGTTTTGGTACAGATTAAGGGTGAGGTAGCTGGTAGCTGCTCCGGTAAGGGTAAAGGACCAGTTCCCTGCTATTGCTACATACCTAACAGGCACCTTGGTGACAGCATTGGGGCTCATCCCCGTCTGTCTGTCGATATAAAACAGGCTCTCATTTCTAAAAGATAGCGATGGATCATCTGCAACGCCATAGACTCCTTCTTGAACCTCTTCTCGGATCACACTGCCGGACATATCCTCAGTGGGAAACTCCGGAACTGCATTGGCGCCAAGAGCCGCAGCCGATAGGCATGCGACCAGGGCCAACGTCATCAATACAAACTTGAATCCCATTCTCCTAATACCTCCATGTCATAGCATACCTGGGAGATCTTAAACCTTGTCTCTTCTGGAAGGAGGCGATCATGCGAAATGATAAAAAAAAATTGGAAATTCAGTTCTTCGCCTGTTTAACCCTCTTGTAGTGCCGGTACATGATCCCCAGGGCATCTGCCACCTGCTCTGGGGTCGAGAAGACCGGTATTCCCGCCTTCTCCATCTTTATGACCCCGGGCATCTCAAACTCCTTTCCGGCAACGCAGGCGATGATGGGTTTTCCCTTGTAGTCGATGCTCTTCAGGGTATCAACATAGCTGTCCAGGATCTCCGCCTGGAGGATGACAATGAAGCTGCCCACATCAATGCTATCCACCCCGATCTCTATGGTGCTCTTCACAATCCTGGCATCCTGGCTGAAGGTGTAGTCCACCGGGTTCATGCCGCAGACATAGTCCGGCAAAAGGTCCATCAGCCTCTTCTTCAGAGGCTCCTCCAGCTCGGAGAGGCGCATGCCATTGTCGATGATGGCATCGGCAGCTATCACCCCCAACGAGCCGGCATAGGTTATGATGAAAACCCCCTCCCGGTCAGGCAGGGGCTGCTTGGATATGGCTCTGGAAAGGTTGAACATATGCTCATAGTCTCGGGCGCGGATGATCCCCGACTGGCGGAAGACGGCGCTGTAGATCTGGTCGTTTCCGGCCAGAGAGGCAGTATGGGAGGCCACGGCCTTCTTTCCCGCCTCGGTCCGGCCGGACTTTAGCACCACTATGGGCTTTTTCATGGTGATTTGGCGAGCCTGGTCTATGAACCTTCTGCCGCCTTTCACCGACTCCAGATACATGCAGATGACATTGATGTTCTCGTCCTTGCTCACCGCCTCCATGATATCGGTCTCATTGATGTCCAATTTGTTGCCAATGGTGGCTATGATGCCGAAGTCCATGATATGGCGCAGCCCCCAGAGCATCCCGGCTGCACACACCCCTGCCTGGGATACCAGGCCGATGTTGCCCTGACTCAAGGCATCCACAATCCCTATGGACTGCACCATGCTGCAGTGAGTGTTGATGATCCCCGAGCAGTTCGGTCCGAGCAGCCGCACGCCATACCTATCTGCGATCTCTTTCATCTGCAATTCGATCTTCTTGCCTTCCGGCCCCAGTTCCGCAAACCCGGCCGACTCGACTACGATATAGCGCACGCCGCACTGGCAGCACTCCTCCACTACATCCGCGGTCATGCCTGCAGAGACCAGAATGATGGCCACATCCACTCGCTCGGGCACCGCGCTGATGCGGGGATAGGCCTTGATGCCATGAATCTCCTCTGCTCGGGGGTTAATGGGATAGAGCATACCCTTGAACTTGTGGCTGACCAGATTGGTGAAGACATTCCAGCCCAGCTTTCCTGGCGTACCCGAAGCCCCGATCACCGCTATGCTCTGAGGATAGAAGAGGTCATGCAGATCCTGCTTCTCTTTCCCGGCGGGTGGACTGGCCCTGGGCTCGCCCAGGATGATTCTGGCATCGACCACAGTGCAACCATGGGGATAGAGGAACACGGGATTAAGATCCATCTCCCAGATGCGGGGCTCCAAGTTCACAAAATCCGATATCCTCATCAGTAGATCCTTCAAGGCCTCGATATCCGCAGAGTGGCCCCGGCTGCCCTTGAGCAGGGAATACCCCCGGATCTCCTCGATCATCTCCTGTGCATCTGAGCGGGTGATGGGGATGGAGCGGAAGCTGACATCCTTCAAGACCTCAACGAATACCCCCCCCAGGCCGAACATCAGAACCGGCCCGAAGGTGGGGTCGTTTGCCACTCCCACGATGGCCTCTATTCCCGTCGGGGCCATCTTCTGCACAGAGATGCCCTCCACCGGCTTTCCCTGAAATGAGCTGACAATATCCCGGTAGGCTCGCCGGACGTCGTTCTCCTCATTCAAATGGAGCTTGACCCCACCTGCATCGGATTTATGGACTACATCAGGAGAGATAACCTTCAAGGCCACTGGACTGGCCAGAGACTTGAATATCTCCACTGCCTCCTCTTCGGTTCTTGCTACCACGGTGCCGGTTGTGGATATCCCCAGCTCCTCCAAAATGGCCTTGCTCTCATGCTCCATGAGGTAAGTTCTGTCTACTGATTTTGCCTGATCGATAATGTCTTTGATTACTTCTGCCATTTTCAACCCCAGATTGCTCTTTATCGTTCTGCTCTGNNGAAGCGATGATCTTATCTTAGATAAAAGGTTATTATCTTTCATGGAAAAGGATATTGTCCAGGTCATCCTTGAAAAGGAGCTCACTGTCAAAAACCCTATTCTGATAGAGGGATTCCCGGGAATCGGCCTGGTAGGTAACATCGCCAGCCAGTACATAGTCAACGATCTGAAGATGACCTATATCGGAGCGATGAACTCCAAATACTTCCCGCCACTGGCAGTCCTTTTGGGAGGAGTAGTGAACATGCCGGTTCGCATCTATGAGGATGCGAGCAAGGGGGTAGTGGTTCTGACCGCCGATATTCCCATCCATCCCCTGGCCTCCTATGAGGTTGGAAGGGAGATAGTGGCCTGGGCAGAGTCCATCGATGTACAGGAGTTGATCTGCCTGGCAGGAATAACCGTGATGGATGATCAGAACCGGGTCTTTGGCGCTGTAAGCCGCCAGGAGCTGCTGGATAAGATAAGGGGCAAAGCAGAGATCTTTGAGATAGGAACGATCACCGGAATTACCGGTAGCATCATGAATGAGTGCCGCATAAGAAACCTCCCTGCGGTCTGCCTGCTGGGGGAGACGGCATCAGCAGAACCTGATCCCCGCTCGGCGATCGCTGCCATCGAGACCATTAACAAGATCTATGGCCTGGGAGTGAACACTGCCAAGCTCGCTGAACAGGCAGAGGAGATCGAGGTGCAGATGGCTCAACTGGCCCAGCAGATGAAAGCGGCCGCACCCGAGGAACAGCAGACCCAGTTGCCGAAAGAGTTCCCAATGTACGGGTGATGCCAGATGATTTACACAAGCCTAACCGGATTATCCAGACATGTGATAAAAGAGATTCTCGCCGCCAGGGTGAGGACGGTGGAGATCAGGAGCCCGAACAATTTCTTTGCCATCTACAACTGCCAGCCTGGCGAGAGGATATTCATCACCGATTCAAGCGCCCTGGATGTAGTTCCAGGCACTACCGGCCTTATCACCACCATAAAGGCCCTTCAGGTCATAACCCACAGAACCATCCAGTCTGGGGAGAATTATTATGAGGAGAGCGAGTCTCAGGCAGCAAGGCTGCAGCTTCAGCTGGTGGGCGTCGGTCGGGTGAGAAGGATTGCGTCCATTGAGCCAGCAACGCCCCTCACTTTAGACGTGGATGAGGTGAGGTACTGCGGGGCACG